>JAGQGA010000593.1 GCA_020432595.1 Anaerolineales bacterium
GCCACATTCCACCCCATTTCGCTAATCCAAATCGGCTTGGCCGCGTCCCCGTTCCGCACCATCATGTCCCGAATCAGCATATGGTGGGGATAATTAATCACCGTTGGCCGCAGCCGTCTGTCTAGCGCCCCCGACCACAGCCCATACCCCTGCGCCGAGGCCACGTCAAAACAGTCACCAGCTCCGGCGTTATACATCCGCTGCAAAAAAACAAGGTCGTTGACATTACGGCCGTCCATTGCCACCGTCGGCGACAACGCTCCCAGCAGCACCACCATGTCGGGGTTCACCGCTTTGATGGCGTGGTAGCCAGCACACAGCAACGCGGTAAACGCCTCCGGATCCACGTTTTGCTCCCCCCATTCGGGGTAAATGTTGGGTTCGTTCCACAGTTGGAAGTAGGATAAACGGCCGTTATACCGCATCGCCACCGCCCGCACAAAATCCGCATAATCTGCCACATCATCCGGCGGCGCATTCGACCCAATCACCTCATCCGGCTGCGACCGCGACCACGACGGCGGGTTACTCAGTCGAGCAATAACCTCCACGTCATACTGCTCCGCCAGCGCCACAATCTGGTCATATTTTGCCCACGCATCCACCACCCCAACCGCCTCTACATTGCGCCTGTCCTCAAAATCCCCCTTTCCGTGAATTTCAATGTCTTCCCAGGTAAACTCCTGGCGAATATAATGAAAGCCTGCCTCACGGAGTAGCTGCATACTCCGCTCCCGCTTCTCCGGCTCCACCTCCTGTTGCAAAAAGGTGTTAACGCCAAAAATCGTTTCCGGCTGGACGTTGAATTCAGTGGTGGCAGCCAGGCGCGGCTGGGGACGAACGGCCGTATTCACCCACTGCATCACCCCAATCAACTGCCCATCCAGATCATCTTCACCCGTCAGCCCATACAGCGATCCGGCACGCGGCCACAGCGACAGCAGCAGCCCCACACAAGCCAGCCCAACCACACTCCACTTCACAAATCTTGCCATACCGCCCGATTATACAAGCCTGCAAGGTTTCTTCAATTACCGCTATAATGATCAGCTGATTGTCCCATGAACAAAAGGAGAAGCTATGGAAACCTTAAACCTATTTGGCTGGGGAGCATTTGGGCAACTTGCCTTAGCCGCCATTTTGGGTGGCATCATCGGAGCCGAGCGCGAGCTAAGTGGACATCCAGCCGGATTACGCACCAATATCTTAGTCGCCGTGGGGTCGTGTCTCTTTACCATCCTCTCCATCCACGCCTTCCCCCTCACCGGCAACGCCCAGGACACCGGTCGCGTCGCCGCCCAAGTTGTCACTGGCGTTGGCTTTCTGGGAGCTGGTGCCGTCATCCAGACCAAGCGCGACGTTCACGGCCTCACCACAGCAGCCACCATTTGGCTGGTAGCAGCCGTTGGCATGGCAGCAGCCACCAAGCTCTACATGCTCGGCATTGCCACCACGTCCCTCGTAGTCGGCACCTTGCTCTTCCTAAACCCCGTTAGCACCTGGCTTTCAACAAAAGGGGAGCAATGGCGGCAACAAAAACAAAGTAACGGCACACCAAAACCCTAACGCAGACACCCTGCAAGTAATTGACGGCTAGTCGCTGGTGGCTGGTACAAAACACCACTTCTTACCAGCCACCAGCCACCATAACAAGCCATATTTGTGTTCAACGAGCAAGAATTGTATCGCCAAGAACTAAACTACTCACCACCCTCCAAATATGATAAACTTGCCGCCATCAATCAGGAGCTTTTGGAACAAACCACCTTCAAAAGCCTGCCGCAAAGAAGAGGAGAGTATGTTAACACCCACTGAAAAATTTCTTTTTGGCTTCCTTGTTCTCGTTTGTGTTGTCGCCACCATCAACACATTTGGCAACATGGCGCGTATTATTGGCCGAGGACAAGGCAAATTACAGCTTAACGAACTACCCAAGCGGCTCATCACGGCTCTTGTAGCCTTTCTCTCACAGGGTCGCCTCATCCGTCACCGCAAACTATCTTCCATATTCCATTATGGCGTAGCCTGGGGCTTCACGTTTTACCTCTTGGTCAACGCCGTGGACGTAGGCGAAGGGTTGATTCCCAATTTTCACCGCATTCTTGATAACCCAGTAGGCAATCTCTTCAAACTTGCTGCCGACATTTTTGGCACCCTCGTTCTTATCGGTGTTGTCTACTTTCTTCTGCGCCGCTTCGCTTTTGGCGACAAAGCCCTTACTACCCGCGACAATGTCAAGCTCTACCCCAAAGCCCGTGACGGAGGCATTCGCAATGATTCCCTTGTCGTCGGCGTCTTCATCCTCATTCATATTGGCTTCCGAATGCTCGGCTCTGCCTTCTCCATCGCGCAAGAGGGTCATTTTGATGGCTGGCAACCCGTTGCCAGCACCATCGCCACCGCCTTTTCTGGCTGGTCGGTCAATGCCCTCAGCGGCGGCTGGCATTTAAGCTGGTGGATTGCAGTGGGGCTGGTTGTTCTCTTCCTGCCCTATTTCCCTTACACCAAACACGCCCACCTGTTCATGGGACCAGTCAACTATCTCACCCGCCCAGAACGCAACTATCTGGGGCAAATGTTTACCCTCAACTTTGAGGATGAGTCGCTAGAGCAGTTTGGGGCAGCTAAACTGACTGACCTGGGGCAAACGCAAATCCTGCATGGCTACGCCTGCATCATGTGCAACCGCTGCCAGGAAGTGTGCCCGGCTTACAACACAGGCAAGGAGCTTTCACCGGCGGCCATCGAAATCAACAAGCGATATTACATGAACAACAACATGGTGGCACTGGCAAATGGCATGGACGACATGCCGCTGCTTGATTACGCCATCAGCGAAAGTGCCGTATGGGCTTGCACCGCCTGTGGAGCCTGCATTGACATTTGCCCCGTTGGTAACGCCCCCATGCTCGACATCATGGAAATACGCCGCAACCAGGTGCTGATGGAGAGCAGCTTCCCCGAAGCACTAAAAGGTGCCTTCGTGGGCATGGAGCGCACCGGCAATCCGTGGTCATCCACCGAAAGCCGGATGGCGTGGGCAGAGCCGCTGCCGTTTGTGGTGCCAACCGTCGAGGAAAACCCAGATTACGAATATCTGCTGTGGGTAGGTTGTGCCGGGGCGTTTAACCCTGATTCGCAGGCGATTGTGCGTTCGGTAGCCACCATTTTGAATGCGGCCGGGGTCAGCTTTGCCGTGCTGGGTGACATGGAAAGCTGCACCGGCGATTCGGCGCGGCGGGCAGGGAATGAGTATCTCTACTGGGAAATGGCGCAGGGCAACATTGAAACGCTGAATGGGGTGAAGGCCAACGAACGACGCATTGTGACAAGCTGCCCCCACTGCTTCACGACAATTGGCAAAGAGTACAAGGAGTTAGGTGGTTTCTATGATGTCTTCCACCATACTCAACTGATTGCTGATTTGGTGGGCAAGGGCAAGCTGCGGCTCAATGGCAAAAAGCTAGAACATGTAACCTATCATGATCCTTGTTACCTGGGTCGCCACAACGGAATTCTGCAAGAACCGCGTGCAGCGTTGGCGCAGGCTGGGTTAACGCTGATGGAGATGGACAAGCATGGGGCGAACTCTTTCTGCTGCGGCGCGGGTGGTGCCCAAATGTGGAAGGAAGAGGAAC
>JAGQGA010000594.1 GCA_020432595.1 Anaerolineales bacterium
CATTTGGCAACTGAAGCGACCACAAACCCAGTTTCTTCATTGTAGGTATGGAGCCTGGCTCCCATGTTGGCAAGCGCAAACAGCGTGCTGCGCATTACCACGGTGGCACTCACAGGAAAGGGTCGAATTTCTTTAATAGACATAGGTGAACTATCATCCTTTGCAAAAAGGAAGCATAACAATTGCAGGGGGCTACGTCAAATGGCTGGGTGGGCTGAACAGGGCACCGAGGGCGGTGGCGTAACCGGCGTAGTCAGGGACGATGATGGGAGTGTGGTAGAAGTGGCCGACCAGCTTGGCGATGTGGCGAATGGAGGCCATATCCCCCATGTGGCCGGTAATGACGACGTGGCTGGCACCGGCACCGGGGGCGGCGGCGGTGGCTACCAGGGCAATGGTTTGGGCGACCATGGAAGTGATGGCGGCGGCGTAATCGGCGGGGGTGGGGGTAGTGTCACCACGGGCAATGCGGCCAAAATGAACGGCCGTTGCGTCCACCGGCAAATTCCCCACCTCTCCCGTAATCACATCCCCCAGCGTCAGGTCAACGTGGTTGGCACTGCCTTGCAACGCCAGATCGTCAATTTCCTGTGGGTTGGTGGTGCCTACCAGCAGCCGCGCCAGCCCCAGCATCGTCCCGCCACCAACGGCCGTTCCCGTCACGTGGCGATAGGTGTTGTTGTGGGCAAAAAGAACGGCCGTTCCTGACCCGGCACTGACGACCATAATTGGCGTATCGGCCGTTAACCCGGCGCGAATTGCCAGCACTTGTCCCCCCCGCCCAATGGCCTCCATTTCGCCAATGCTCACTACAGGGCAACCGTCCATTTCGGCCGGCAGCAGCTTGTGGCGACCGCCCGTGACGGTCAGCCGTTCCAGTTGGGACAGTTCAATCCCCTGCACGGCCAAAATGTCGCGGATCAGGGCAGCGTCGGGGTCGCCCTTATAAGGTTGGTGCCAATAGTGGAGTTCACCGTTGACAGCGGCCACAACATCGGTGTTGCTAATGCCAAAATCAAGGGCAACGTGGGTTCCGGTGGTGAGATGGTCTGGTAACATAAAGGTTCTATGGATAGTAATCAGTAACCAGTAACCAGTAATCAGTAAAGAGTGACCTGACTGATTACTGATTACCGATTACTGACTAAATTGGCTATCAGTCCAGGAAGCTGCTCAATGCTGGACAAGGTGTGGTAGCTGTGCTGCTGGGCGGTGGCGGGAATGACGGTTTCGTGTTCCCAGGTGGTTTGGTAGGGGATATGAACGGCCGTTGCGCCCAGACCAACTAGCGGCAGCACATCGGAGCGGAGCGAGTTACCGACCATCAGCACGGTGCGCGGGTCAATGCCCAGCCGGGCGAAAAGGGCGGCATAGGTAGCGGGATCTTTTTCGCTGACCACTTCGACGTGGCGGAAATGGTCGGCAATGCCCGACTGCGCTACCTTGGTTTCCTGGTCAAACAGGTCGCCCTTGGTGATGATGAGCAGTGGGTAATGGTGGCTGAGTTGGTGGACGATTTCAGCTACGCCAGGGAGCAGTTCCACCGGGTGCTGGCGCATCTCTTTGGCAAAGTTGAGGATGGTGAGGATGTCGCTGGCGGGAATACGCCCGTTCGTGAGCTGAACGGCCGTTTCGATCATCGAAAGGGTAAAGCTTTTGATGCCATAGCCGAAATGCTGCAAATTGGCGAGTTCGGTTTGGTATAAACGGCCGTTAATCACCCCTGGCTCGCAGTAAGGAGCCAGCAGTGCCTTAAACTTTTCGCCAGTGGCAAAATAAATGTTCTCGTTGTGCCAGAGGGTGTCGTCGGCATCGAAAGCAATAAAGTGAAACATTGAGAATTAAGAATGGGGAATTGAGAATTGAGAATAACGAACCGTTCTCCATTCTCAATTCTTCATTTCCAATTCCCCATTATTTTAAGGTCAGCGTCCCCCAGCTTGTCGGGTCGCGCCAGAGACGGGTAGAGACATGGGAGAGCATTAGCTCTTGTTTGGCCGTGCCGGGGGTGTCGTTGTCGTTAGTACTAAGGGCGGCACCAATGGTCAAGCCAGGTTGGGGTGTGATGCCCATATCGCTCCAGGGAATGATCGCCTCAATCTGATAACCATCACTGACCTTGATTGCCATTGCCCGCGCCCGTGACCCCAGCGCGTCGCTGAGTAATCCCTGGTCGTCTCCCTGAAAGCGGAAAACACCGGGGGGAATGTCTACAAAGTTGCCGGGTGAGAGGATGTATTGGAAGTCATCGCGGTTGACGCGGGGGGCGAAGTCACCGCGTAGATCGGTGTCAAATTGCAGTTCCAGACTGTCACCCAAATAGCCAAATTTGGCTTCTTTGGTTTGGACGTGAACATCGTCTTTGATATGGATGCCAAAATAGAGGTTTTCGTCGTCCCAGCCCAGCCGCCAGTCGGCATCTACATCCATGCTGCCATCCCAGGTGGATTCTTGTTCGGTGATGTATGGGGTGGTGATGGTGGTGAAACCAGCCCATTCGTTAAGATCGCCGTCCACGATGGGGGGGCGGCTGACGCGGGCCACTTCTATGGGGCTGTTGAGAGGGGAGGGCAGGGTGGCAGTGGGGGCGAGTTCGGGAACGGCCGTTTCTGTGGCCTCCGGTGCGGTTGTGGCCGCCGCAATAGGTGTCGTAATGGGCGTGGGCAGCACGGGCAGTTGTCCGCCAGTACGGCTGCTGAGCGTTTGCCACGCCAACCAGCCAGCCCAGCCAATAATGCCAAAGCAAACGATGACCAGCCCCAGCAAAGCCAACGGTTTCCAGTTGATGGGAGGACGCGGGGCGGCCAAGGCGGGAACATCGCGCCGCTGGCGGCGCATCCAGCTCATCAATTCGTGGCCGTCAATCAGCCGAATCGGTTTGCCTTTGGCCCAGGTTTCGGCCGGCTGGGAAATGACCCCAGTGGTGACCAGCATCGCTTCGTTGGCCTCGGCGTGGATCATCGCCCCGTATAGGTCGCGCACCACGGGCTGGCCGACGGTGCCACTGTACCGTTTGCACTGCACAACGGCCGTTTTTGTCCCCTGCTGCAAAAAAAGGTCAATCCCCTCATCGCCGCTGGCAACCGTTGTCCATACTTGGTACCCCTGCTGCGCCAGCAAATAGCCTGAGAACTGCTCAAATTCAATGGGATCCATGTTTTGCAGTTCTTCCAGGCGACGCACACGGTTGAATTTTTCCTGGGTTTGTTTACTAAGCTGTAGCCGTTGTTTACTCATCAATCTATCCTTTGCAAAAACGATACCACTTTGTGGGCGGGGAAACAATGAAAAAGTTACAAGTAACAAGTTGCAGGTGGCAAGTTTGGGTGGCAATCGTAACCTGCCACTTGTAACTTGCCACTTGTCTACATAGACACGACCCTAGCAGCTTTGTCACCCTCCGTAGGTTGGGCGTGGGGAAAGCAGAGGAAATGGATGCCGGGATACACAACGTTGCGCTATCATTGAACCAAACCCACTGAACTGGGCTGGATGGCTGGCTCAAGGAGATGAACTGTGACTGAGACGTATATTGTAACGGCCGTTCGCACGGCTATTGGCAAATTTGGCGGTACGTTAAAAGATGTGGCTCCGGTAGATTTGGCTGCCCACGTGATGCGGGCGGCGCTGGAGCGGG
>JAGQGA010000595.1 GCA_020432595.1 Anaerolineales bacterium
CCAACGGCTGATACCATTCTTGCTGATCTGTCCCAACAGGTAGGGCTGACAATTTGTTCTAAACCATTTAACAGTGTCATTACTGCTGCAATGGCTATTACGTGGACACGCGATCCCTTTGATCGAGTACTGGTAGCCCATGCTGGCCTTAACAATGATATTTTGATTAGTGCTGACCAAAGAATTCAGCAAAATTATGCCCCTACACGCTGGTAATCACAAAATGTTGTCTTGGCTGATGACCGATGACTGATTACTGATTACTTTCCGCAAATGAGCTTTAACCTTTCCCCTGGGCTTGGCCCAAACACCGCCCTCCGCAGCTTTGGCACGGCGGGCAAAGACGGCCGTTTTTTCAACAAAAGCGTCGTCGCTGGCATGTTGGCCTTTGTTCGCCCCTACTGGCGGCGGATGGCGCTGGCAACGGTGCTGATGCTGGCAACCACCGGCCTGACGCTGCTGATCCCATATCTGATCAAAAGTGCCATTGACGACTACATTACCCCCGGCGATGCGGCCGGGCTGACGCGGCTGGTGATGGGGCTGGCGGCGGCGTTTGTGGGGCTGTATGGCACAACGGCCGTTCAGCAGTACCTCCTCGCCTGGGTTGGTCAGCGCGTCCTCACCAACATCCGTGAAACGATGTTCCGCCATTTGCAGCAGCTTCCCCTCAGCTACCACGACCAAACCATCGTCGGTGTCACCGTCTCCCGCGTCATCAACGACGTGGCCGCCATCAACGATTTGCTTACTCAGGGGTTGCTTTCGCTTATTGGTGATTTGCTGGTGCTGGTCGGTATCATCGTCATCATGCTTTCCATGAGTCCCCGGCTGGCGCTGCTGACCTTTATCGTCCTGCCGCTGATGGTTGCTGCTACCACCATTTTCTCCCGCCGCGCCAAATCCGCCTTTCGCCAAACCCGCCAAAGCGTTGCTGCCGTCGTGGGGCGGCTGGCCGAAAGCATTGACGGGATGCGCGTTATTCAGGCATTTGTGCAGGAAGAGGTGGCAAGGGAGCGGTTTGAAACGGTCAACCGCGAAAACTGGTCAACCCACAACCGCGCCATGGCCCTTTCCTTTATTTTCCTGCCCACCATCGAATTCCTCGGCGTGCTGGCAATGGCGATTGTTCTCTGGTTTGGTGGCCGCTACGTCGCCGCCGGAGAAGTGACGTTGGGGGTGATGGTCGCCTTTCTCTCCTACGTCACCCGCTTTTTCCAGCCCATTCAGGAACTCAGCCGCATTTACACCACCATGCAGTCGGCGATGGCGGGCGGCGAGCAGGTGCTGCGGTTGCTGAACACCGAAATTGCCATTGCCGATGCCCCCGATGCCGTGCCGATGCCGCCCATCACCGGCCACATCCAACTGCATGATGTTTCCTTCCGCTACGGCGGCGGTGATTCCCCCTGGGTGTTGCGCCACGTCAACCTCGACATGGCTCCTGGCCAGACGATTGCCCTGGTTGGGCCGACAGGTGCGGGCAAGACGACCATTGCCAACCTGATTCCCCGCTTTTATGAGGTGACGGAGGGGGCGGTGACAATTGATGGAGTGGATATTCGCACGGTGGCGCAGCGGTCACTGCGGCAGCAGTTTGGTATGGTTCCGCAAGATCCGTTTTTGTTTGCAGGGACGATTGCCGACAATATTCGCTTTGGCAAGGGGGAGGCGGATTTAACGGCCGTTATCGCCGCTGCCAAACTCGCCAACGCCCACGACTTCATCAGTGCCATGCCCGATGGCTACGACAGCAAAATTTTAGAGGGAGCCGTCAATCTGTCTGTGGGGCAGCGGCAATTGCTCTGCATCGCCCGCGCCGCCCTGGCCGAACCGCGCATTCTCATTCTGGATGAGGCGACCGCCAGTGTAGATACCGTGACCGAACTGCTGATTCAAGAGGCGCTGGATCGGTTGATGGAGGGTCGTAATGCCATCGTCATTGCCCACCGCCTCAGCACCATCCGCAATGCCGACCGCATTTGCGTGGTCGTCGGCGGCCAAATCGTGGAGCAGGGGACGCATGAGGAACTGCTAGGGCAAGGCGGGGTATACAAGAATCTTTATGAACGCCAGTTTGTGCCAGTGGAGGGGTAAGAGGCCGGTGGGGGGTGAATCACTTTAGTGTGTTGGGAAAAACGGCCGTTTTTCCCCTACAATCCGTCATCTCCTGAGTGGACAAATGTCATATATACCCAGCCAAGGTTGTCAACCTACATTCTTTGTCGGCAGGTAACAAGTGACAGGTAGCAAGTCCAGGTGGCAAACGAGACTTGCCACCTGCTACTTGTTACTTGTGGCTGAAAACGAAAGGTCAGACTGGGACCGCTAGGGGTATATTGACCGATTTGTCTGTCCAAACCTGTTGCGCCTGGACAAGCAGCACAGCCATGTTGCCGCCGCTGACGATTTTTTGCTGGTCAATCTGGAGCTTGTGTTTGCCAATAAGATTGGGCAACCCCTGGGCACCCATAAAATGACGATAATGGCGGTAATGGTCTCGGCCGGCCATCCTTTCGGAAACGGTGATAAATGCCTTGGTGAACCACCCTTTGGGAAAGCGGTAGGGGCCGGGGTGAAAGTCAATGAGCAGCAAACGGCCGTTTGGCTTCAACACCCGCTGCATTTCTGCCAGCACCTCATCCCGCGTTGCGGGTGCCATCTCATGCAACACCAAGGTGGAGGTGATGAGGTCAAATGTCTGATCGTCAAAGGGCATAGCCGTGGCCGATTCCAGACGGAGGTCGGCGGCAGATCCCAACTGCTTTTGCGCCACGGCGAGCATGGCAGGTGAGGTGTCAATGCCGTAGAGGGCGCAGCCAGTGGGTTGATAGCGGGCTAACTGGGCACCCGTGCCGCAGCCTACATCGAGAATGGACATGGCTTCCGTTGGGGGAAACATTTTCAGGCCAATTGAAATGAGGGCGGCATTCATGGACTGGAACAAGGTGTCGTACCAGCCCGCAACACGACGATAGGGGTCTTGGGACATGATTTCCTCCATTGCTGCAAGAGGCGAAACGGCCGTTTATTGCAGCTATACCAACCAAGGTTATGTTTGCAAGTAACAAGTGGCACGTCGCAAGTCTAGTCGGCAAATGCGACGTGCCACTTGTTACTTATTACCTGGTTACAAGCTATTTGGGCAACCGTACTAAAATTCTGCCGGTTTCAGTAGTAACAAACGGCATGGGGCAGGGCGATAAAAGTCATAGACGGACTGTTGGGGAATGCAAAACGCCACGCTGGGAGCGTGGCGCTGCAAAAGAAGAGGAGGAGGAAAAAAGAAAGAGGAGAAAGTTTGTTTCGCTTACAAAAAGAAGTATAGCAGGGAGAAACGGCCGTTTCTGCCCATTGCCCAACAATCAAAGTGTAAACTGCCTAACTCCCGCAAAGTTTCATCGTTTTCTTACTTTTTTGCCGTAGACTGTTTCTTGTGGCAAGCAGAGGAAGTAGTATCTGGTAAGCAATAATTTTTATACGCACTGTAGTGATTTGTGCCATAGGTAGCTGATGATGTTTTCTCGTAAGGGATGGATAAAGATAGCCGTTACCCTCTTGATTGGAGTTAGTTTGGTAATTGCGTTAGGACAAAGTGATGTGGTGAGTTTTCACGCCCGCAAGGGGG
>JAGQGA010000596.1 GCA_020432595.1 Anaerolineales bacterium
ACTTGGGGTTGATGGTAGGGGTATTGCTTACGAACCGCCCAAAGCGGATTTCGTAGGGATGCCTCGATTAACAGTAAAAATGGTAGCAAAGCTACAGGGATTTCCCGAAGATTGGCACTTTGTTGGTAATAAAACGCCGGCTTACCGACAGGTTGGGAATGCTTTTCCGCCACCAGTGGCAGCAGCGGTAGCAAGACAGCTCGCATTGTCTTTGAATGGCAGATAGACAACTCATAGAAAGGGTATTGTTATGGCAGAACGTGAGAGCGCACGAACCAAATTGAGAGCGCATTTTCTAGCTAACGTTGGCAGAGTGATGGATTCAGATGAACTGCGTGAATCGGATCAACTTCAGGTATTGGAGTGGTTAGTCCAAAAATACCCTGCCCAGGCACGTAAACTGCTTGATTTTGGGTAGGGATAACGGCCGTTAATTCCTGCCGTTCACAACCAAAAACGCCAACTCGGTGGCAAACTCAAAGCGGTGGTATTGTTGCCAGCCTCGCTCTGTCGCCAACGCCTGAAACTGCTGCTCATAAGTAGCCCCCAGCCCTTTACGACGGCCGCCCAGCGTCTGAATGGGGTAGCTGATGAGCAGGTAACGTGCATTCAAGGCATCGAGAAGGGTGGAAACGGCCGTTTTTTCCCCCAACTCCAAACACGGCAACGTCTTCAAAATCAGCACCAGGTCAACTGGCTCGGTGGGTGGGTGGGCAATGATGTCGCGGGTTTGACAACGGCCGTTAACCACCCCCATTACCCCCAACACTTGCTGCAAAAAGTCAATCGAATCGGCATAAATATCATATGCCACATACTCTATTGTCTGTTCAACCGGTAGCCACGGCCATGCCAACGGGTTTAGCCCGCACGCCACATCCATCAGCGATTGGATGGGAGGCAGGTGGGCAAAGATGGTACTGTAAAATTCATCCAGAATGGGCAGCCGCTCGCGGGTTGAAGCGTGACGCTGCATCAATTCACGGCAAAGCTGGCGCAGCCCATCAGGGTCATCAGCCACCGCCGCCATTTCCACCAGCGCCCGATCAAAATCAATGGCGCCCGCCTGGTACGCCCCTCCCACCTGATGCAGCTTGTTTTTTGTCGCCTTTACCGCCTCCTTCAGCTTGCGCCCCTTTGCCAGCTCTACCGCCCCCACTCGCCGCACTAGATCCGGGGAGATGTGGCGATATTTGGCACTTATTAAAATGGCATCTACCAGTTTGTCTAGCTCCATGTTGAGTTAGAGATGAGAGATAAGAGATTGAAGATTTGAATCAATCTCTTATCTCCAATCCCCTAATTCTTCCCGATCATTACCTTTTGTTGTCATTCCGCTCGAATTCCATGACCGTAGAATAACACAAAATGATTGGGAGCGTTTATTTGTTTAGTGATGGGCGAGTGGGCTGTTGGAAAAAGAACTTTGGGGCGCAGATTGCCCTGTGCACAAATCGGCCGTTCACAGCATTTTTAGGGCTTTGGCTGGTGTCAATTGGCATCTGATTGGGGATTGAAGACCTAAATCTTCAATCCCCAATCCCTCATTTAATCACCCGTGGCAATTATTGCCACGTCATCAATTCCTGCCTCAACTAGACTAGCCGTGCCATTGTCAGCCGCTTCAATCAGTAGATGGATCGTCTGCCCGGCAAAGTCGCTTAGGTCAATTGTGGCTTCTTCCCAACGATACGCATAATCCCAATTAGCGGCACCCCGTTCTTCAAACACAACTGTCGTGGTGCTGCCCACGACCGACACTCGCAAGAAGTCATCGGCCGAAGAATTGTTCAAGTGCGCCAGATAGTAGGCAAATGACAGGGTAATGTTGCCATCGCTCGGTACGACAATGCTTGGTGACTGAATCGAAGTCACACCGTTATCTACATCATAGCTGCCTGGGTCTGTGCCAGCCAAAGCACCCGTTACCAGGTTTTTGTTGCCGCTGGCCGCCCGACCACGTTGCAGCGTGCCATAGTAATCTGTCCATTGGGCATCCGCCCGTTCCCACATCCCGGTGGTGGCGCTGTCGCTGCCGTTGGCGTTGACTGTCCAGCCTTGGCTGGTCTCAAAGTCATCAAAGAAAGCGATCTCGATCACGTCCACAGACACATCATCAAGCGCCGCTTCTACCAGGCTGCCCGCGCCGTTGTCAGCCGCTTCCACCAGCAGGTAAACCGTCTGACCGGCAAATGCATTCAGGCTGGCGCTAAACTGTTCCCACTCGGCATAGTTACGATACGCAGCACCCGTTTTCTCGAAAATAACGGCCGTTGTATCCCCCACAACCGACACCCGCAGGAAATCGCTGTTGCTCGCGTTTTCCAAATGCGCCAGATAGTAAGCAAACGACAGGGTGATGTCACCGCTGCTGGGCAAGGTGATGTTAGGGGAGCGTACTGAAGTTACGCCGCCGTCCACGTCATAGGAACCGGGGTCACTGCCGGCCGCTCCACCTGTTACCAAGTCATAATCACCGCTTACCGTGCGACCCAACTGCAATGGCCCATGGTAATGCGTATGCTGTGGATTTGCCCGTTCCCACATCCCGGTAGTGGCACTGTCGCTGCCATTGGGGTTCACCGTCCAGCCCAAATCACTCTCAAAGTCATCAAAGAATAGGTTGCCCAGCGTGGGGTCGCTGTTGTCGCTGTTGGTGAAGGTACACACCACGTCTTCATTGGCATCCAACGTTACCGTTACCCCTTCAGCCAGTGCCGTGAAATCGCTGCCAGTGCAGCCAATGCTCAAATCCAGCCCCGCCTGTAGCCCTTGGTAAATGGTGTATTCACCCGGCATCAAGTCGGTGCGCTGTTCGTTTTCGCCGTCATTCAATTCAAACTGTCCCAGGCTACCGTAGTAGCCAAAGCCTGTACCACCGGCCGGTTGTGAAACCGCTTCAATGGTGATCGAACCCCCCACGTAGGTATTGGTGAAGGTACAAACAATGTCTTCGTTGGCATTCAGCGTCACTGTCACCCCCTCCGCCAGGGCAATAAAGTCGCCGCCTGTACAGGCTACATCCAACACATACCCGGCTGGGATACCCTGGTAAACGGTGTATTCGCCTGGCATTTGGTCAACGCGCTGTTCGCTTTGGCCGTCATCCAGCAGGAATTGCCCGAAGTTGCCATAATAGCTGAACCCGGCTGCCCCAGCGGGGTCTGAAGCCGCCATAATCGTGACCGTACCGCCAACGTCGGTGTTGGTGAAGGTGCAAACGATGTCTTCATTGGCGGTGAGGGTGATGATGACGCCTTCGGCAGTAGCTACATAGTCGCCACCGGTGCAGGCAAGATCCAGCACATAACCGGCCGGAACGCCCTGATAAACGGTATATTCACCAGGCATCAAAGTGGTGCGCTGCTCGCTGTCGCCGTCGTCCAAGGTAAACTGCCCCATGTTGCCGTAATATTCAAACCCAGCGGCTCCGGCCGGGTCAGAGGCGGCGATGATGGTGATCGAGCCGCCAACATCGGTGTTGGTGAAGGTGCAAACGATGTCTTCGTTAGCGTCGAGGGTGATGATGACGCCTTCGACAGTAGCTACATAGGCGGCACCGGTGCCGGAAAGATCGAGTACATAGCCAGCCGGAACGCCTTGAGAGACGGAGTATTCACCGGGCAT
>JAGQGA010000597.1 GCA_020432595.1 Anaerolineales bacterium
TAGGAGTAAGCAATGTCGGCGGCGGTGAGGGGTTCGCCGTCGTGGAAGGTGATGCCGTCGCGGGTGTGGAAAGTCCAAACGGTGCCGTCGTCGGAGACATCCACACTATCGGCGAGTTCGAGGGTATAGGTGCCGTCGGGCTGGAGCTGGTACATGGAGTCGTAGACGAGTTCAAAGAGGGTGTAGGCTTCAGAGAGAACGGCCGTTCCTGGGTTCAACGTGTCTGGACTGCCCGCCCAGCCGATTCGCACAATGGCTTCACCCGCTGATTCGGCCGGTGCTGCCTCTTCGGCCGGTGCTGCTTCTTCGGCCGGCGCAGCCGCTTCGCTTTCTGCTTCCGTGGCCGGACTTTCGCTTGCGGTGTTTTCGGCTGGTGCAGGTGCTTCCGTACCGCCACAGGCCACCAGAATAAACATCAGGCAGGCCAAGAACAAAAGATATAAACGTTTCATGTTTCTCCTCTAACAGTGGGACACGGATAAACAAGGACGAACACGGATGAATCTGTGAAACCTTTGATTTTATTCATCGTGGTGCGTCGCTGCTCATGGTGTCGCCGCACAAAAATAGCACCAAGATTGGGTGATGACGTTTGTTGGCTGGTTAGGGTAAAAACCAAGCCCAAATTGGTGCTATCAAAACAAAAAGCTGTCTGCCACTAGGATATGCCCAATGGCGAGACAGCCAAAACACAACGGAATCTTTCTTGCCAGAAAAACCGATTTGAAATGACTTTTTAATGAAGCTGTTTGCTTCAACCATACTGATAATACCCTTTGTTAGGTGTGATATGCCTAGTTTTTCTGGGGTTTTCTCAGAGGGCAAATTGTAGTGTCATCTTGGGAAATGGTCAAAGGAATGGGTTTTCTAAAGAATGGATTTTCTAAAGGCCTCAAAGGTTTGCAAAAACCTTTGAAGTCTATTTGGGTGGGGCTAGGGGGAGACAGAGAAATCTACGATGATGGGGTAATGGTCGGAGCCGACGGCGGGGCCGCGCTGGAAGTGGTGGATGGTAATTTCGGGGGAGATGAGGGCGTGGTCAATGGGGATGCCCAGCGCACCCAAAGGGGCGGGCCAGGTGGCCTGGATGCCAAAACCCAAACGGCCGTTTTTCAACCCCGTCTCCTTCGCCAACACCCGGAAGATGGGCGACCACGGCGTGGTGTTCATATCCCCCAGCAGCAGCAGCGGTTGAGGTTGGGCTGGCAGCTCGGCGGCCAAGACGAGCATGTGGTCGTTGCGTTCTTCCATGCGCCCCACGGCCATCGGAGAGCGCGGATGGGCGGCGACAATGGTTATTGGTTGGTTGGGTGTTAGCTGGAATTGGCCGACGGCCGACGGGCGAAATGAGTCGGGGATTTCCTCGATGCCATCATTGGCAAAGGGGAAGCGGCTAAAAATGAGGGTGCCGTCATAGCGACCGCTTTGGCTAAGGTTGTTGTAGGGGTAGGCTGGTTGCAGCGGTTCGAGCGCGTCTTGCCAATCGAAGCGGGCTTCGAGCAGGACGATGAAATCGGGTTGGGTGTCGTTGAGAAAGGTTAGAACTGTGTCGTATTCGGTGTTGTAGGTGCGGACGTTGAGGCTGACGACGCGATAAACGGGGGTGTTGGCGGCAGCGGTGACGGGGGAAATGTAGAAGGGGATGATGAGGGCGAAGTTGACGAGGGCAAAAACGGCCGTTAATCCCGCCCGGCGGCGATGACGGCCAACGAGGAACAAAACTGTAAACAGCAGTAGGAGCAGGAAGTAGTGGGTGCGAAAATGGCTGGTGAGTTCGGCGGCCCAATTGAGGCGGCGCAGGGTGCGGCTGGTGGGGGCCAGCAAAGGGACAAAGGCGGTGAGGGTGGCAAGGATGGTGAGGAGGGAAACGGCCGTTAACCCCAGCCATGCCTGCCAGCGCCACGTCAACCGCCACAACACACGCACGGATCGGCCGGCGGCTCGTAGATGTTGCCATAGGTGACGCAGTTCATTTTGCGCTTGCTGCTTTGTTACCGATTCCATGCTGCTAAAACTCTTTGTTGTTTACATAAACGCCAATTTGGTTGCCAAACTGGACGATTGTTATCATCAACCAAGAAGGATATATTGTCAAGGTTAAGAACACACTATCGCAAGGACGGGAAACAACATGGGCATTGCCCACGATGAAAATAGGACGCAGATTTACCTGATTGCTCTTTTTTATCAGGCAGATCAGGTAAATCTGCGACCTATTGACAAGGAGAAGCGTATGACATGGGTTTTGGCGGGCGCGTTTTTTTTGATTGCCGTTTTGTATGCAGCGGTGGGGAGTGGGGGTGGATCGGGTTATTTAGCCGTAATGGGGCTGGTAGGCGTGGAGCCAGCGGTGATGCGGCCAACGGCACTGGCGCTGAATGTGCTGGTGACGGTGATTGGGACGTGGCGCTATGTGCGGGCGGGGCATTTTTCGGGGCGGCTGTTTTGGCCGATTGCGGCGGCAGCGATGCCGTTTGCCTTTTTGGGAGGGCGATGGCTTTTGCCAACGGCCGTTTATCGTCCCATTGTCGCCCTCGTTTTATTTTATGCTGCCCTGAAGCTGTGGCAAAGTACGCAGGAGCAGGCGCTGGCGGGGGCAAAACTACAGTTGCCGCTGTGGGTGGCGCTGCTGGCCGGAGCCGTCATTGGGCTATTGTCGGGGCTTGTGGGGGTGGGTGGCGGCATTTTTCTGGGGCCGCTGCTGATGTTGACTGGCTGGGCCAGCACACGGCAGACGCTGGGGATTACCTCGGCGTTTGTGTTGGTCAATTCGCTGGCGGGGCTGGCGGGGCAGTTTTCGGCGATGGCAACGCTGCCGCCGGGGATTTGGCTGTGGTTAACGGCCGTTGCCGTTGGCGGCTGGCTGGGGGCAGAATTTGGCAGCCAGCGGCTCGATCCTCGCTGGCTGCGCCGTTTGCTGGCGTTGGTGCTGCTGTTGGGGGGAATTCGTTTGCTTTTTTAGCAAATTGACCGTTACTTTTTGCGCCGTTGTGTCACTTAATTAATGAACCGTTATAGGACGGCTCTTTGACAAAATAAACGGAGGCGACAGATGACACAACGGGCGACATTTGCAGTGCTGATGCTGTTTATTTCTATCGTAACATTGGTGAGCTTGTATGGCTGGGTAACGGCCGTTCCTGCCTCTCAGGAACCAATGACAATCCCGGTTGTCATTGACGCAGAAAGCTGGTCTTTTGGTTCCTCGCCACTGTTAGAACCTTCTCCCGTTGACGATCTTGACCACTTAGATGATCTGGAAGCAGCTACCGTGAGCGAAGAAACAGACCATAGTCCGTAGGCATGCACGGCCACACATTGTAGAATCCCTGAAATTTGCCCGCATTGGGGCTGTTTAAGAGAGTGGACAACGTGCAAGACGAACTTATGTTATTGGATCGTGCCCGTGCTTTGGACAACGACGCGCTGGCCGAGATACACAATGCCTACTACACCGCTATTCATCGCTATATCAGTTTGCGTATTGGCGATGAGCAAACGGTTGAAGATTTAACGAGTGAAGTATTCATGCGTTTTTTGAACGCACTGCGCGACAAAAGTGCCCCGCGCAATACGCTGCGGGGTTGGCTGTTTGGCGTTGC
>JAGQGA010000598.1 GCA_020432595.1 Anaerolineales bacterium
AGCCCAACCAATCGCAGTATGCGTGGGGTCAATGCGCTTGTCTTAGCCAATGGCTACCGCCCTCAGGACAGGCCACGCGCCGCCCAGTTTTACCAAATGGCGGCCACCCTCAGCCGTGAATCGGGCAATGTCATCGCCTTCTTAACGGCCGTGCGCGATAGGGGCAACTTGCTGTTGGAGGAGGGACAACTGCACCGTGCCAGGGCTGTTTTTCGGGAAGGGATTCAGTTTGAGCAGCAGCAGGCGCATGACGCGGGGACTGAGGGGAGAAAATTGCTGGCTGCTGCGCCCATTCACGTCTCGCTGGCACAGCTACACTATGAATGGAACCAACTTGATGAGGCCGCTTCCTATCTGGAGGATGCCCTGAGATTGTTGGTGCTGGTTGGTCCGGTCAACCAAAGTGAGGGGGTTGTGGCTTTGGCTCGCCTGCATTTGGCGCAAGGAAACCCTGCTGCGGTGCCTCCCCTGTTGGCACCGCTAGAGGCGTTGCAAGAAGCTGCCAGCAACCAGTTTACGCGCCAACGGTTGGCTGTCGCCATCGCCGAGACGGCTTGTGCTTTGTACCAACACACGCCAACGGCCGTTTTACAACAAACTTTAGCGCAGGTGCTGCCTACATTGGGCGATGAACCAACGGCCGTTTTGGCACAAGCCCGCCTTTTGTTAGCCCTGGCACGTCCTGCTGAAGTGATCCCGCCGCTGGAGGCGTTGGCGGCACAGATGGCAGAAAACGGCCGTTTGGGGCTGCACCTCCCAGCACTCATCCTGCTTTGCCTGGCGCAGCAGCAAATGGGCGACACAAGCAAGGCACTGCACAGCTTACAGCAAGCTCTTGCCATCGCAGAACCATCCGGCTATATGCGTCTCTTTGTGGATGCGGGGGAAGGGATGAGAGGGTTGCTGCAAACGGCCGTTCGCCACAACATCGCCCCCACCTACGCCACCCGCCTCCTCCACCAATTCACCCCAACCACACCTGCTCCCCTGCTCCCCCTCTCCCCTGCTCCCCCTCTCCCTGAGCCACTCAGCTCCCGCGAAACGGAAGTGCTACAGCTCATTGCCCAAGGATTCACCAACAAACAGATTGCCCAAAAGTTAATGATTGCCCCCAGCACCGCCAAACGCCACACCGTCAACATATACAACAAGCTAGGCGTTGCCAACCGAGCCGAAGCCACCGCCAAAGCGTATGAATTTGGTTTGGTTACTCTGACTTAGCCCACTTCCCCTTCACTTTACACCCTACCTACGGCTCTCACTACACCTTTTGTAGGATGTGGCTACACCTTAACGGCCGTTATCCTACCTCCATCAAATCATTCAAGGCACAAAGCGAGGTAAACGGTGGCCGAACGATACAAAATTGAGCTGCAAAGCACCATAGACCACGACTGGTCATCCTGGCTGGGCAATCTCGAACTGGCCCACACCCCAACCGGGCATACCATTCTCACAGGCTATGTCCCCGATCAGGCAGCCCTGCACGGCCTCTTGGCTCGCATCCGCGATCTCGGCATCGCCATCCTTCTCGTTGTCCGCCTTGAATCAACCGATCGGTTGACTTGAGAATCCATCTCCCGTTCCACATTTTTCCACTGGCTGATGGGTTACGAGAAACGGCCGTTCCGCTATTATCAATTTAGTTGACAGAAAAGGAAATCAAGATGACGACAAGAATCGAAATGACACAATCCATGCCGACCCCACGCCACAGACTGCGTAAATTGCTCTGGGTTAGCCCAGTTGCCATGGCCGCAGCCACCATTGCCAATCTCGGTCTTTACGCGCTGGCTGGCGCAATTTTCCCCCAAGTAACCGCCTGGCCTGGGGCAGGCATTGGGCAGATTGTTGGGGCGAATATGGCTTATTTGTTCATAGGGGCAATCATTTTTGCGCTGATAGTTCGTTACTCTGCTCATCCAGCCCGTCACTATCAGATTGCTGCCACAGTTGGTCTATTGCTCTCTCTGGGGTTGCCCATTGCGGCTGGTTTTGGTTATGCGGCACCCGGCGCACCGCCTGCTGATGTCGCTACCGTCATTACCTTGATCCTGATGCACGTCATTGCTTACGCCATCAGCGTCCCGCTGTTTATTCGGCAAGCAGCATGATCCACCGATAACTTGATTTTTGTGAAGATTAGAGATTGGAGATTAGAGATTCACTAATCTCCAATCTCTAAGGAACCACCATGAACGAATTATTTTGGGTAAGAATCTTTGGTTATTCACTGCTGCCGCTGTTGTTAACGGCCGTTCACATCCTCCTCGACCGCCAAACCAACACGACCACGCGGCGCATTGAAATTGCTCTTATGTACCTGCTGGCTATCAGCGTTGGAGCCAACGGCATTGGCGGCGCATTCGGCCACCTCTTTCTTTCCGATTTGGTAGCCGAGGGCATCGGTTGGCCGACGGGCAGCCCCTTTCAGCTAGAAATGGGCTTTGCCAATCTCACCATCGGCATTCTCGGCGTGGTTGCCATCAGCCGACATGGCGGTTTCCGCACCGCCACCATTCTCGCCACTACCATCATCGGCGTAGGGGCCACACTTGTTCACCTGCAAGACATCGCCGCCCACGGCAATTTGTCGCCGGGCAACACCATTCAAAACATTAGCAACCTGCTCGATCCGGTGCTGCTCATCGGCTTAAGCTGGTGGGCGGCGCGACTGGCCGACCCCGACGTAGCTACTGCTACCTTCCGCCGTTGGCACGCGCAGCAGCAGCCAATCATGGGCATGGCCGCCGCTGGCGTGGGCATTGGCTTTGGTGTGGGCTTTGCCACCGGGGCGCTGTTCTGGGGAACTTTTCTGGGTGCCTTGGCTGGCGTGGGCGTTGGTCTCCTCATGCGGCAACAAATTGTGCGCCAGCAAAACCAGTTGGCTCTTGATTAATTGGCAGACCACATACTGATTACCGAGCACTGGAGACACAAAATGAGTACATTAGGCTGGGTTCACACCACATTTGGGATTGTTGCACTGCTGGCAGGAACGGCCGTTATCTTCCTCAAAAAAGGTGGTCGCTGGCACCGCACCTTCGGCCACATCTACCTGACCAACATGATCGCCCTCAACGTGACTGCCCTTTTCATCTACAGGCTTTACGGCCGTTTTGGCCCCTTTCATTGGATGGCACTAGGCAGCCTGTTCACTCTGGCTGCCGCCATGATTCCGGTTTTTACACGCCGCCCCAAAGGCCTCTGGCTAGAACGTCATGCTGTCTTTGTGAGTGGCTCCTACATTGGCCTAGTAGCCGCCACTGCCGCCGAAATTACCAGCCGTCTGCCCGGCACCGAAAACATTTTTGGCCCCGTCGTGGCCGGCACCACCATCCTCATCATTGGTGTTGGTGTCTACTTAATTCGTCGCTGTCTGCCCCAAAGCCTCAGTCAAACTCCAGCACGCTTGCGGCAGGCAACACAAAACTTGTAGAACAAGGAGAAAACCATGGGATCACCTCCACTTAACCTGGCTTGGCGTTTTTTGCTAGAACTGCTGTCCTTAGAGCCTATTTTTCAAACAGGCTCTTACTGAGTTGACATAATGAATAGGTCAAATGACCACTTTATACCCAAAAAGT
>JAGQGA010000599.1 GCA_020432595.1 Anaerolineales bacterium
GGAAGTTGCCAGCCACACGTCACGCGGCCACGTCCACGGTGCGGCATCCCACGTCCACACCATTGCCACATCTTGCCCTTCGCCAAACATCATTTGCACATCGTCTGGCGGCGTAGCGCGGAAGCTGGTTTGGAAATCGGCTATTGAGATACGCAGATCGGCGCGGGAAATGGACGACCAGCGCTGGCCGTTGCGTGAACGCAGCAAGCTGGGGGTGGTGTAGGTGCGGCTGTCGAGCTGACTGTCGTAAGACAGATAAAGCTCGCCCGTTTGCGGCTGGGTTTGCAGCCGGGGCGGGGCGGCAACTTGCCCCCGCGTCACTTCGCTCTGGCCTGTTACCGTCATTTTATAGGCCGTCTCGGCGGGAGCCGAGTTCATGGTGACAACGCCATCGCGGATACCCAAAACATGGAGCGTACCATCGGGTGTAAAGGCCACTGACCCTTGCAAGGTGAAGCCGCGACCGCTGGTAAACGGCCGTTGTTCAGCCCACGTCACTCCGCCATCGGTCGAAACCGCCAGCAGTAAATCCAGTTGGCAGCTAGGTGGATTGCAAATGTGGTCGGTGGCGACTGTGGTAATCATCGCCAAGTGGTCGGGGTTGGCTGGGCTAATGGCAAGCTGGGGCAAGGTGATGGCGGTGGCATCGGTAACGGCCGTTTGTCCACCCAGGGCCACTTCTGGCACAAATGTCGGGCTGGTGGCTGGTTCACCCACCGCCATGCCGCGCCACCCTTCACGCGGCTGGTACAGCACCGTCCCCGCCATCGTCTGCACCGGGCGGTAATTGGCATCCAGTGCCGCTAGCATTTCCGGTGTCCACCGCTCGCGGTAAACGGGGAAAGGGCTGAAATGGTGGATTAGCACCAGCGGAAACGTCTGCGCCTTCAAATCTTCCAGCAGCGGGGTTTGATCCCAAACCCCGGCGTTGGCAAGCTGGGTCATTTCAAATGGCTGGAGGTAGAGAGAACGGCCGTTGCGCGTCAGCAGCCCCATATACTCATCTACCAAAATAGGGTCAGCCACATCCTTCAACTGCGCTTCCAATGCCAGCAGCATCTCGGTGTCGCCACGGCGTAGGGTTAGATCGCCGTCCACATACCGATCCATGGTGCCCCGCATTAGCCAGCCAACCTGGAGCGTACACAAAACTAATGCCACCACATATTGCCACGGCGCGTTGACCTGCCGCCACGCCAGCAGTGCCCCCGCCAACAAGCTGAGTGCCGCCGACAGTTCCAATAAATAGTTGGCGTTGGAGCCAACCTTGCCGATAGTGAGTGCCGAAAGAAAGCTGCCCAGCAAATAGGCGACCAGCAGCGGCCAGCCCGGTAGCCGTTTGTAGCCAAAAATGGCAACCAGCAACGCGCCTAACACTAGCAGCGGCATGGTGCCGCCGACTTGCAACAGCCAGTTACCTACCGTTGTCCAACGGAAGGGGTTGACATTGGCGCGAATGATGTGGAGAAAGAAGCCGCTGCCTGTGAGCAGCGTTAGGAGCAAAAAGAGCAGCAAGCTAACGCCCACCACCAGTGCCGCCAATTCCAAGGCTCGCCGCCGTCCTTGCTGTGTCCACAGCCAAACAAAGGCGGCTAGCGGCGCAGCCAGGGCGTAGGATTGGCGGGTGTAAATGGCGGCGACCAGCAGCAAGCCGCCGCCAATGAGCGCCCAACGGCTGGCCGGCCAGCGAACCAGAAGCCATAGCCCGGCCATGCTGAACAGCAGCGCCAGCAGATCGATACGCAGCAGTGATGACCAGTAGACGACAAAGGGAACGGCGAGAAAGATGACACCGGTGACTATGGCGGCTAACCGGTTTTTGCTAAGGGTGTGGGTGATGAGGGCGAGAAAAACGGCCGTTAACACTGCCGCAACCACTGAGATGATTCGGCCGGCCGTAAACGCCGCCGCCGGATCACCTACAAACGGGGTCAGTGCCAGCACGTAGAGGGGGGGATAGTTGGCAACGGTGTAGGGTGGTGCCGACAAATCAGCCGGGTAAATGTTTTGCCCCTGTGACAGCCGTATCGCCTGATCCACCAGTGGTGCCTCGCCATAATCAAGCGAAAACGGGTACTTGATGCCAGAGAAGGCGTAAGCCGCGAAGATGATAACAGCAACTACCAGAAAAAATTGCAGCAGCAGTCTTGCCGCCAGCGTCACGTAAGGTTGAAGTGGATTTAATTTTTCAATCATGAGCGGATCACAAAAACAGTGGCAGCAGTACAATGCCGATTTCTAGTGCCAGTACAGTGGCAAAAACGCGCCAGGACTGTGGGCTACCATAGCGCGTGCGGTGGTATTCGACGCCGCCGATGACGATGGCGATGAAGAAAGCGGCCATAACGAGGACGATGATGATATTGAACAGGGAAAGCGCGTTGGCACCATCAGGCACGAAGCGAATGTAGGTACGCAGAATGATGAGACGTGTGTAGATGATGGTGAAAATACCTAGAATGGTTGTCAATACCCACAGCACCGAAGCCACAATGGCGGCGGTTTTTGTTTGCTGTCTTTGTTGTTCAAGCGTTTGCATAGATTCTTCCTATTGGAGCAGACAGGATATGGATGGAGTTTGCTATTTGGCTGTAAATTCCAGGATGTCAAAATAGCGATTGAGCAGCAGTGTGACCAGCAGTAGGCTGATTTCGATCATGAGGGTGATGGATAGTATACGCCAAAGGGCAGGAAAGGGCAGTTGCTGCAAGTTAACTCGCTGCAATTGGCTGGTAATGATGCCAAAGTAGAGAGCCAAAAGTAAGAGAACGAGCGCGAAGCGAAAAATGTGGCCGTTTGTAGGAATGCCGCCAGCCAGAAGATAGCCGCGCACAATAACGTGCTGTAGCAGCACCACCAGCCAAAGCCCTAAAACGGCCGTTCCTAGCCGCAGAACCCCAATGGTCAGTCGGTTGGTGCGTGAATCGGAGGAAACGGCCGTTTCCTCTTCCTGCCACACCGTTTGATCGTTTACTTGCCAGTCAAAGTTTTGTGTCATCATTTTTACCCACCATTAAAACAAAAAGCGCGGCAGCAGCAACAGCAGCAGTTGAATGACGATGGTCAGCGCCAAGAGCCGCCATGATTCACGCTGCCCAATGCGACGCCGATGGTATTCTGCACCGCCGATGACCACGATCACCCAGAGAATGGCGGCCGGCAGCACGGCCAGGGGACTCATCCTGAGGGCGGCTTGAGGGGTGCTACCTTGCAGCATCATGCCCCACATAAACAAGTCACGCAGCACCAGGATGTTTTGTAGGCCGATAACGGCCGTTCCTAACCACAGCAGTAAGGTCAATACGGAGGCTAATAGATGCGAAAAGGAAATACCAGGTCTGCGCTCAAACTGCCCGACCGTAGCCAGCCCAAAGCAGACAGAGGCGATGGTTGGCAGTGGATCCGTAGCCGCCAAGTGCAGATCCCACGCCCAAAATAGCTGAACCAGGGGGAACAAGCTAAGCAAGGCAAGGATGAGACCAGAAACGGCCGTTGCCACTGTAAAGCCATTGACCAAACGTTCCCACCGCGCCGAGAGCCGCACGCCGCTTCGCAGTTGTGGCGCAATGGCGGCAA
>JAGQGA010000059.1 GCA_020432595.1 Anaerolineales bacterium
CCTGCCCGATTTGGGTGGCGGTGCGTGCGGCGTGGTCGGCGAAGGATTCACCGGCTTGCTCGCGCAGGGCGTTGGCGCTGGTGATGTTGGTGACGACGCCAAGCAGGGCAAGCGGGAGCAGGGTTACGATAATCATGGCGAGGATGAGTTTGGTGGCAACGCTGCTGGTTAGTTGAGCCATGATGTCGCGTATGGTGTTGATGGAAGAGCTTACCGTCATTTGTGACATTGGGTTCCTCTTGGTCTACCGGCGGGCGTGTGGCCCACGGGCATGTGTCATGGTCTGATAGGGGGAGGTGGAGGGGGGATTAACGGCCGTTAACCCCACGCCCACTCCCGTTCGGCAGACGGAACGTACTAACCGAACTACGTAACTCATTGGCTAACTGAGCCAGATTGTTGATCGAAACAGCCGCCTGCTTCGTCCCAGCGGCCGTTTGCTGCGTCACATCTGCAATATCACTCATCGCCAGGGCAATCGCTTCCGAGCCACGCGCCTGCTGTTTGGCCGCCAGCGAAATAGATTGAATCAAACCAGACAACTGATTCGATACATCCTCAATCTCGCGCAGCGTCCCGCCCGCTTCGTTTGCCAAGCTGGCTCCGTTATCCACTTCACGGATTGCCAGGCTCATAGAAGTAACGGCGGCATGTGTTTCCTGCTGGATGCTGCGGGTCAGTGCCACAATTTGGCGCGTTGCTTCCGTAGACCGCTCCGCCAACCGTTCCACTTCCTCGGCCACCACGGCAAAGCCGCTGCCCGACACCCCGGCACGTGCCGCCTGAATCGAGGCGTTGAGTGCCAAAATGCTGGTACGGTTAGAGATACCGCTAATGAGCTTCACAAACTCGTTAATCTGACGTGAGCTTTCGCCCAATTGCTCAATCCGGCGAGCCGTCTCCTGCACCTGGGCGCGGATGCGGTTCATACCGGCGATGGTGTTTTGCACGGCACGGGTGCCTCGCTGGGCATTGACGGAGGCTTGTTCGCCAACCGTGGCCGACAGCGAAGCATTTTCGGAAACCTGCTGGATAGAAACTGTCATCTCGTCAATGGCAGCCGAGGTGTCAATGATTTGTGCCGCCTGGGATTCACTCCCATATGCCAAATGCTCGGCGGTGGTTTGAATTTCATTGGCCGATGAGCTAACGTGGAGCGAGGTTTCCTGAACGGCCGTAATAATTTGCCGCAGTTGCCCAATCATAAAATTAAAAGAGTCGGCAATCGCTAGTTGCCCAATCATAAAATTAAAAGAGTCGGCAATCGCTCCGGTCATGTCAGTAGTCACTTCCGCTTCAACCGTCAAATCACCTTCAGCCACACCCGCCACCTCATCAATTAGCTTCATGATGGCAGCTTCAATGCGGTTACGGTCTTCACGGGTTTCAATGAGTGTCAGGGTGTTGTCCAACATGCTGTTTAGTCCCTGCGCCATTTGCCCCAATTCGTCGTCGCCCAGGTCGGCAACGCGGTTTTCCAGTTGTCCTTCTCCCACTTCAATAAAGGTTTGGTTAATTGCATCAATAGATTGCGTAATTTGGTGGGAAACCAGATAAACAACGCCACCGGTGATGATGAGGGCAACCAGAACCAGCGCGATAAACAAGATAAGGCTGGTTTGGGCGCGGGATTGAATGTTGCTGGCGGTGGCGATGAGCTTGGCGGCAAGCTGGAACTCCACATCGCCTAGCCGGTCAATGCGCACGCTGGCGGTTTGGAACCAGAGGTCGGGGGCAACGCCAAAGTTGCCAATGGCGGAGTTGTTGATGGCAACTTCACGTAAACGCAAGAAGTTGTCTACCTCTTTGCCCTGTACGGTTTGGGTGTAGAAATCAATTTCGTCGGGGCGGCTGGCGTTGAGAAAGGCGGTTTCCAGGGCGGCCTGCCCACCGGCCACGGTTACAAAGCGGCCTAGCTCGCTTGGCTTCACCCGGTCGGCGGCAAAAACGTCGGCCAAAATGGCGCGTTCTTGCCCGGCTAACTCCTTGATTTGCAGGAAGAGGTTGTAGGTGGTGAGCAAGCGGCTGATTTCGCCATCGGAACTGAGGCGGGCGGAAAAGGCCACCACGTTGAGGAGTTGGGAGGTAATGGTGCTGTAGCTGTTGATGGCGTTGGCACTGGTGACAGAGAGGGTGTCAATTTGGTTGTGGATGGCGGGAAGCTGGGAGAGGTTGTTGATGGCTCCCGTAGCGAGGCCCTCAAATTCCGGCCCAAATTGGGCGGCGTCGAAGTCGGCAAAGAGTTCGAGCAGGGTGGCTTTGCTGGCGTCGCTTGCCTTGCGCTGGGTCAACATTTGCTGTTGAAATTGTTGGCCTCCACTGCCCAGAAAGAGGGCGGTTTGGGCGCGTTCTTTTTGCAGTTCGTCAACATAGTCGCTGAGGGCGACGGAAAAGTTGACAAGGTTCTGGATGTCTGCCATTTCGCTGGCTAACTGTGCCCGGTTGATTGCTTCGACGGTGACAAAGTAGAGCAGGGCGAGCAGCGGCATCAGAACCAGAAGGAGGTGTTTATGACTGAGTTTGATATTTTTTAAACTGATCATGTTTCGTTCCGTCAATTCGGCGTGTCACGTGTGGGTGACGATGCGCGTCTACAGGTGGTTGATCTGTTCTGAGTTAGGTTAGGTCAAATTGCCAGATGGCGGGTGAGAGCAGCAGCTTTTCCAGGTCGAGGAGGACGAGCAAACGGCCGTTTTCCTCATACACACCCTGCAAATAGGGGGCTACCTGGTCTTCAATGGGGGCACTCAACACGCCAATCTGGTCAGTATCGAGATAGCGAATATCTTCGATCTCATCTACCACAAGTCCGGTGGTGATGGACGAGGCGTGTTTTTCGCTGTGTACCACCATTACCTGGCTGTCGCCGTGGCTAAAACTTTGCTCGCTGTGGCCGTTGCTGCTCAATCCCAGGAAGGCACGTAGCCCGATGAGTGACAAGACATCGCCGCGCAGGTTGGTGACGCCCATGAGCCAGCCGGGGACGTTGGGGATGCGGGTAACGGCCGTTAATTGCGCCACTTCACGCACATGGTTGGCCGGAGCCGCATACATCTCGCCCGCCAGCATAAAGACCACATATTGGCGCAGGCTTTGCAGCGGCGCGGTCAGTTGTTCGCTGGAAAGGTCGGTGATGGTGCCGTTACCATAAGCCGCCTCTACCTCATCATCAATGGTGCTGATGATGTCTTGCAGATAGTCGGCTGCGGGTTGGAGCGCGGCCAGGGCGGCGGCTTCGTCGTCAGAGAAGTCGGCAGCGGGTTCTTGCAGCGCGGCCAGGGCGTCGCTTTCATCGGCAAAAAGCCGGGGCGCGGGTTCTGCGGTTGCTGCATCTGCCAATGTTTCTTGCAAAGCCAGCAGAGCGTCGTCTTCGTCGGCACTGCTCATGGTTTCCGCCAGGGCGGCCAGGGCATTGGCTTCGTCGTTGCTGTCGGCCGCAAAAACGGCCGTTTCTTGCAAGGCATCCGCATCGGCCAACAAAGCAGCCAGGGCGTCGTCTTCGTCGTCGCTGTCGGCCGCGAAAACGGCCGTTTCTTCCGGCTCGGCTTCCTCTGCCAGCAGGGCAACCAGCGCTTCATCTTCATCGCCGTCGGGCATGGAGTCAAAAACGGCCGTTTCTTCCAGCTCGGCTTCGTCGGCCCATAAGGCCATCAGGGCATCATCGTCGTCGGCGAAAATGGCCGTTTCTGCCAGTGTGTCTTCGTCGTCTTTGTCGCGTTCATCGGGAGCGGGGTCAAAAACGGCCGTTTCTTCCGGCTCGTCTTCGTCTTCAACCGCTTCAACTGGGGTTTCCGCTTCTTCGGCTAAATCGGCGGCAATAAAAATGTCGTCGGCCTGCCCCGCCAGAAGCGCGTCGGTTGCCTGGTCAAGCAGTTCCAACAGCCCTTCATCTTCGGGCAGCGTGCCGTCGTCCAGGTCAAAGGGGGAATCATCGAGCCAGTCGGGTTTGGGGTTGGCGAGCCTGTCGCGGGCGGGTTTGTCATCGGTGCTGACCGGTTCGGAGGTGGGGTCAGAAACAGCCGTTTCTGGTTCCCCCCTGGCTGCTTGCAACGGGTTCAGCAGCAGCGATGCCTCCATCTCTGCCAAATCACTTAGGGCTGCCAGCGT
Organism: Anaerolineales bacterium; assembly: GCA_020432595.1. The sequence goes on from JAGQGA010000059.1 coordinate 4,108, forward strand.
TTCCGGGTCAAAAAGGGACGAGTCGGCCGGCGGTTGCAGCAACGCTTGCTCCATCGCCGCCATATCATCCACTTCTTTCGGCTGCGGTGGCGTTGCCTTTGGCTGGATGAGGTCTGCCAGCGGGTCTTGGTTTGTTTCTTTTTCAGGCTCTTTTTTCTGATTACTCACAGTCAGCTAACCTCACGCAAAAAGAATGGTTCCCGTCAACAAGCAAAACGAAACAAACCTGACTGTGAGCCAGTTATTTTGTTTCAGATACAGTTGTTAGATGGGAGTTAATGGCTGGCAAATTGGGCACGATGTAGGAGGTGGTGCCAGCCATTAGCGTTTATCGAAAGGGATTTGTCCTAGATGAGCCTGGCGACCATTTGCACCAGTTCGTTTTCATCAAATGGCTTGGTCATGTACTCATCGGCTCCCTGGCGCAGCCCCCAAAAGCGGTCGCTGTCCCGGTTTTTGCTGCTCAACATCAAAATCTTGATGTCCTTGGTGTTGGCCGCTGTTTTTAGCTGGCGGCACACCTGGAAACCGTTTTGCAGTGGCAAAACAATGTCCAACACAATGAGGTCAGGCATTTCGCGGGCTGCTTTTTCCAAAGCTTCTTCACCGTTGGTGGCGGTGCTAATGCGGTACCCCTGCCGGGTAAGCGGGGTGCTGATCAGGTGACGATGGGTGGGGCTGTCTTCTACAATTAAAATTGATTTACTCATGGTTGCTACCTATCTTTGAAATCATGTTTGAATTGCAAACGATTCCTTTTCTCCTTTGCCAAGACTGTTTAGTCTCGTTTGATATGTTTGCTAACCGCTTCAACCAGATTTTCGGCTTTAAACGGTTTGGTAATATAGTCGGTTGACCCGGCCATACGGCCGCGCACGCGGTCAAAAAAGCCGTCCTTACCCGAAAGCATGACGATGGGGATGCCTTTGGTTTCTTTGTACCCTTTGATGATTTTGCATACCTGATAGCCGTCCATGCGGGGCATGGTGATGTCGAGCAGGATGAGGTTGGGTAAACGGCCGTTTAACTCTGACGAATGACCATTGAGCTTGCCCAAGGCCTGCATTCCATCGGCCGCCACCACCACGCTGTAGCCGGCCTCCTCTAACGTCATCGAAACCAGCTTACGGATGGTGGGGCTGTCGTCCACCACCAAAATGACCCCTTTTTGCGGCGCGGGCGCGTGCTGTTTGTTTTTGGCAACTTCGGCATCGGCCTGCCGTTGCAGCAGCACCGTCACCAGGGCGCGAATGGCGCGGTTATCGGGCTGGAGCTGGAGGGCAATGTTGAGCTGTTCGATGCCACGGTCAACGCGCCCCAAATTAAGCTGCGCCAGTGCCAGCTTGTAGTAAGTGCCAACCTCGTTAAGCGCGGCTGCCTCTTGCGTCAAACGCTGCGCCACGCTTTCCAAACAGTCGCGGTTGACGCTGCTGTTGTGGATTACGCTGTCAATGTCGGAAAGGGTGAGAATGGCGTGGCAGTTGGGGCAAGGGTCGCTGGGTTGGTCGGCGGGGGTCAGGCAGAGGGGGCACATCCAGGCGGGGGGGGCTTGTCGCTGTAGTTCAGCCTGGAGGTCGGCAACGGCCGTTTGTAAAAATTTGTTGTCGGGCTGAAGCCGCTGTGCTGTTTGCAGGTGGCGCAACCCCAGTGCCGTTTCGCGCATGTTCAAATGGGCCAACGCCAGCTTGTAATGGACACGTACATCGTCGGGGTCATGTTCCACCGCTTGCTGAAGCTGGGAAACGGCCGTTTGCAGCCGTCGGTTGTCCACGGCGTGGTTTTCCAGCAGCACCGTAAAATCGGTCAGCGTCAGCACGGCGCGGCAGCGGGGGCAGCGGTCGTGGGCTTCGGTGTCGGCAGCGTCACAAAGGGGGCAGTGCCAAACGGCCGTTTCCTGTTGTTGTGCCAGCCGCCCCTCGGCCTGCCGCAGTGCTGCCAAAATTTGCTCGTTGCCGGGGCTAAGTGCCAGCGCCCTGTGCAAATACTTGACCGTTTCGTCGGGAGTTGTGGCAACGACAGCCAGCCAGAGCCAGACGGATTTGTTATTAGGGTCATAGAGACTTGCCTCCAACAGCAAGCGGCGTGCCAATGGTTTATTGCCCGCTCGCGCTGCGGCAATGCCATCCTGCTGGAGGTTGAGAACATTGGCTGTTGTCATGAACTATTTCCTTACGATTAAGGATGGTATACCCTTGGTGGGTGTTTCGCGGGTGATGCAGAGTAGAGGTTTCAGGTGTGAGCCAGGTAAGTCTGCCCCTTTGGGGTACAGACTCCCATAGCCCAGCTTCCAATACGGTTTATCCAATACGTATGTATTACCGCTACACTGTAGACATAATCTGCAACAACACATTCCCGATACAAAAGCAGATAATGTTCGTCCTGGTTGGTTTAACGGTGTGGGGCTGGTGCCAGGCAATCGTTTAGCGTGAATGGTGTGATCCATTTTGTTACATCTACTATCTAAAATTTCGCTTAAGGCATGGCTTACGATGGCGGTAAAAACGGCCGTTTTTACGAGCTTTTCACAGCTGGCATCACATCTTGCACCAAGCGTCCTAACTCTGCTTGCGCCCGGCTGGTCACATCGGCCGGCAGCGGCAGACCCAGTGCCTGTTGCAGCGCCGTCACCGTTGCAAAACGGTTGGCAGGGTTCTCATCTAAACATTGCTGAATCGCCAGCACCAGCCGTGGTTCCAGCCCCGCAAAGGCATCAGGGCGCAGCGTAGGGGCATGGAATAAACGGTTGGGCTGTGGCGGCTGCTCCAGAAAAGGGGAGCGCCCCGTGCTAAGCTGGTAGAGCAGCACGCCCAGCGAAAAAATGTCAACCTGCTGGTTTTGAATTAACGGGTCAACCAGCGGTTGTTTCCCATTGGCGTAAAAAAGCGACTGCTTACGCCTCACATATTCCGGCGCATTCCACTGCACATCGCCGTTTTCACCCCGTTTAACCTGGCTAAATTCGCTTTGCTGCGGCATGGTGGCCGCCGCAAAATCTGTCAGCCACACCTGACCCTGTTTGTCCACCAAAATGTTGGAAGGCTTTAGCTCGCGGTGAACAATGCCAGCCTGCTGGTGCAAATGACGCAGTGCCTCGATAAGCTGCGCCACAATTTCCAGCGCAATGGTGGTGCCCAGTTTGGGGCGTTCTGTCAGCACCTTGCTCAAATCTGCGCCGTCAATATATGCCTCCACCAAATAGGGGCGGGGGCGGCTGTTCTTGTCGCTGCCAAAATAGCCAGACGCTTGCAGCGGCACAATGTGGGGCGCATGGGGGGCAATTTGCTCCCGGATTTCAATTTCGCGTAGGCATTTTATTTCGGTGGCATCATCCACCGGCTGTTTGATGGCAATAAGGTGGGGAGTGCCACGCTGCTGCGCCTGCTGAATGTGGTATTTAACCCCAGTTGCCAAATGGTTGATGAGCCGATAGCCATCAAACTGTTTGCGCAGGTGGCGGGGAAGCAGCAAGGCCAGCAGGGGAAGCAAAATCAGCAGAATAATTGGCAATGCCACCGTGAGCATGATCCCGCTTAGTTTGGTTGATGTGCCTAGTAGTTGCAGCGTTAGCCGCCGCTGTGGCTGTAGGTCAATGTTGGTGCCAAAGCGGGTGACAAACGTGTCGAAGTCGCTACTGCCCGCAAGATGCATCCAAACGGCCAATTGTGCCGCTAGGGTGGTTTCGGCTTCACTGTCATGGATACGCTGTAGCAAAGCCAACAGGTCGCTGTTGTGCGAAAGCGATTCTGGGGTGAAGGTGATGTCGGGGATGGGAAAGGCGAGGTTAACGTCGAGGCTGTAGGCGTAGGTGGTGCGGGAAATGGTTTCGCCCGGGGGCAGGGTGATGCTTTCGCTTTGCGAGAGGATGAGGTTGGCGTAATTGGGGTTGCTGCTGTGTAGCTGTTGCCCTTGCTCTAGGGTCAGGGTTAACGGCCGTTCTGTCTTATTGGTCAGGCGAAACAGCAGCATTGGCTGAATATAGGCAATGTTGCGCCCCTCGATCTCAATCTGCATCTGGTTGCTGGCAACTGCTTCAGACAGCGTTAACACCTCTGATTGAGCCGCCGCCATGTGGCTGGACAACAGCCATAGCACCAGTGCAACCACTGTCGTGAGCCGAGAGTAAATTTTGCGGGCGGATATGTGGTAGGCCATGTATTAAAGAAGGGTTCACCCTGTGCGAATGAACCCTTCTTGCAATTACTGTCGGAAGCGGATGAGAATAAGAATGAGCAGGACGATGACCGAAATCGCCAAAATGGTCATCCACACCCAGCGGCTAAAAAGATCGCTTTGGGCGGGAACCTGGGCGGGGTCGGCGGCGAGAATGGGGCCGCTTTCGGCAAGCTGGTCATTGATGGAAAACTGCGGCTGCTCCGGTTCATTGGCCGGTGTTGCCTGGCTGGCGGCGCTGTTTTCTTCGCTGGTAACGGCCGTTTCTACGGTTTCGGTGGGGGCGGCGGTGGGAGAAACGGCCGTTGTGGTAATGGTTTCCGTTCCCGTAATCACCGTTTCTGCCGTGATGCCCGGCGTTGTGTCCTCCGTGCTTGCTACTTCGGTGCCGCTTGGCACCTGGGCAAAAGCGTCCACATCAGGTGGTGCCACAAACAGCCGCTCCGCTTCGATGACGGCAAAGTTGCTGGCAAGCTGGGTGCGCTGGCTGGAGGTAAACAGGGCGTTGAGCGCTTGCTCCACCCCGGCGGGCGAATCACCCAACACCGTCATGATGGCGTGTTCGCTGTTCCACGGGGTGGGCAGCAGTTGCAGATACCCCAGCGTGACATCGGGTGGAACCAGAAAGTCAACGGGGAGCTTTTCGTCCACCACGCGGTCGCTGTCGCTGGCAAAGGGGGCAGGCAGCGATTCGTTGAGTTCGCCAAGCAGCGGCAGGGCACGCGCCTGCCCAACGAGCAGCAGGTCATAATTGCTGCGGAGGTCGGCGGGGATGTTGTCGGCATAGGCGGCGCGGAGGGTGGTGAGGGTGCCGCTGGCGCGGTTGCCCAGGTCAAATGCCAGCTTGATGGCAATATTCCAGGCGCGGGTGTCGTTGGGCGGCACGATGATGGCCGTAGTGCCCAGCGTGGTGTCCAGGGTAAAGGGGTCGGGATATTGGCTGAGCGTGAAGGTGTTGGCATCTGGTTTTTGTGCCGGAGCCAGCGGCAGGTGCAGCCATGATTCGGGACGGATGGCGAGCCAGGCGGCGGCTCCTAAATCGTTGCAGCTTCGCAGCGGCACCAGTTCTGCCCGCAGTTGCAGGTGGTTGCGGCCGGGACGAACGGCCGTTATGGGAATTCGCACCGTATACGACCCCAAATTAGTGGTTTCATCGCTAAAACGAACGCTGCCCACCGGCTCGTCGTTGAGAATGACCGAAATGCCAGAGCGGGCGTAATCTAGCAGCGCCGAATGGCTAAAGATAAGATTGATGGTTGCTTCATCGCTATCGGCAATGGTTTGCCCGTCGGGTAGCACAAATTCTAGGTCGGTTTGGTCGGTGCCGCGCCCTTGCAGCAGGGGCGAACCGTACCCCAGTTCGGTAAAGGTGCGGTCGGTGTCGGGGCTGCCAACGGTGGGATTGTTGGTGTCCACCGCTTCAACAATGGCCGTGCTGCGCTGGCCGCCGGTGCGAATGGTGCCAGAGCTAAACGCCTGGGCAGCCTTGATGGTGGCGGCATCGTTGCTGCCGGTGATGATCAGCACCACCTTGGCCGGGTTCCAGGGGGAAACAACCATTTGCAGCAGCCCGTTGCCATCCGCTTCACCAACGGCCGGCGGTGGGCTGATGAGCAGTTCGGTTAGCCCGCTAAACCCCTCGGCCTTGCCCACCAGAATGAGGTGTTTGCTGCTCTGATCCTGCGGCGTTAGCTCATTGAGCGGGACGGTGGTGAGCAAAAGGGTGCTGCCGGTGGTTTTGCCCAGCCCGGCGGCCACGGTAAAGGCGGCCTGAAGTTCGCCAGCGGTGGGGTTTTGCGGCAGCACAATCACGGCTTCATCGGGCAAGAAGGAGCGCTGGTAGATGGGGCGGGGGAGTTGGGTGAGGTCGGTGTTGGGGGCAATGGTGGTGTGGGGCAGCAGAAAGCGGGAGGTGGGCAACAGGACGACGTTGACATTGCGTTCAAAATCGCAAACGTGGTCGCCGCGCAGGGTGATTTGCAGGGGAAAACGGCCGTCTATGCGGGTGGTGTCGAGAGCGATGTCGGGGACGGTGAAGGTGAAGGTGGCGGGGCCATTTTGCGTGAGGGGGATGTCACCGATCACGATGTCGTTAAATTCAACCTCGATGGAGCCACCGTAAACGCCCAGCCCGGTGCTGAGGGCTTCACTGCTGATAAACACCAGGGTGTCTAGCTCAACTTGGGTGCCGGGGAGAAGCTGCCAGTCGGCGGGCAGGCTGAGGAATAGACGAGCGCTGTCGGAGGGGCCGCGCAGCGTTTGGCCGGTGAAGCTGAGTTGGTCAAAGGTGACAATGTTGCTGGGGTCAAGAACGGCCGTTGTGGCGGCTCCAGCCGTGGGCGACTCTTGTGCCTGCGTTGCCGGGATGACCAGCCCAAAGCTAAAGAGGGTGAGAAAAATACCGATAAAAATTCCGCTGACTCTGTTTAACATCCAATACTCCTGAAGGCGGCTCGTTTAGTCACATAGCTCTAGCGCCACATCGTCAATGAACATGTAGGTGGGGGCATTGTCGCCGTCGTTGACCACGCCGAAATAAAGAAAAATAGTTTGTCCTAGAAATTGGCTTAAATCGTAGGTTTTGTGTTCCCATGCCTGTTGGTTGGCCGTTTGCCACAGCAGCGTTTGCTGAATGGCCGCAAAGGTTTCGTCATAAATAGCCGCGCTCTGGGTGTCGCCGCCATCAACGTCGCTGGAGGCGGGATATTGCCAGTAGCTAAGGGTGGCACTGCGGGCGGTGGCGGGCAGTTGGATTTGCTGGCTGAGGCTGGAGAAGCTGGCCGAGGTAGTTGTGTCGCTGCCTAGCTGAATGGCGCGGCTGCCCTGGTGGGTTTGGCTGGTGGTGAAGGTGGCAGGAACGGCCGTTTCAACAATATTCCATCCCCCTTCCTGCTCAAAATCCCCGTTTACCATCAAATTGCGGCAGCCGCTGGCAATGGGGTCAGGCTGGGCGCATTCCGCCAACAGCCCCGCCTGGCAGAGGAATTGTTCCGCCACCGTGGCAAGCGGCTGCTCGTCGCCGCTATTGGGCTGGCCGTCGCTGCCAAGTTGGGTGTGGGATAGCAGTTGGTTGAACTGGGCGGGGGTGAGAACGGCCGTCATTTGCGCCAATTGCCCGGCAAGCTGTGGATAGGCGGCGGCAATTTCCTGGCGAATGACCGGGGTGAGGGTGTAGTTGGGAAAAAATTCCAGCGGGTCGGCCAGGATGTGGAGGGTGGGGGTGGTGGCAAAACTGCCGTTTTGCCCCGACGCCACGCCAATGGCGCAATCTCCGGCGGCAACCTGACTGTAAATATCGTCGCTGTCGCTGGCGAGAATAATCTGGCTGTTGGGCAGCGAGAAGCCGTATTGCTCAAAGAGATAAAACAGCCCGTCGGGGTCGTTGAAGAAGCTGGGCAGGGTGCAGAGCGTGGGCGGCTCGTCGCTGCGGTTGATTTGTTCGGCCAGTTCGTTGATGCTGTTGGGGAGGGCGGTTTGAAAAACGGCCGTTTGTCGGTTGACAAAAACCACATCCCGCTGGCTCAGTTGGCTTGGCTCCAGCCAGTAAAGTGCGGTCTCGTTGCTGTCGTTCACCAGCGCTTCCTGGGCCAACGCGCCCAGGGCGGGTATTTGCTGCGGGGCAACGCCGTAGAAATAGCGCAGGGCATCATTGCTGTAGAGCCAGGCCAGGTCTACGCCGCCGTTTTGCAGAGCCGTGTTGAGCGTGGCTGGGTCGCCGCTGCTGGCGGCGGGAGCCAGATCGTAGCCGTTTTCTTGCAGCAGACGCTCGCTGAGGGCAGCCAAAAGCTGGCTGGCGGGGTTGAGCACGCTGCTGATGACAATTTGCGGGGCATCGCCCAGCAGCCCGGCCTGGATGAGAAAGGCAGCGGCAGCGGCGGCGGGTGTTTCTTCATCGCCGCTGGCGGGCTGGCCGTCGTTACCAAGCTCGACACGGGCAATGAGCTGGCGCATGGTTTGGCTGTCGAGGCGGACACCCCAGCGGGTTAACGGCCGTTCTAGCTCTGGCATGGCGGCCAAAAGTGGGCTGCGGATGACCGCAGCGGCGGCGTTGCTGGGGAAGAAAGCGCGGTTGTCAACCAGCGGCTGTAGTTCCCACGCCTCTAAACGGCCGTCGCTGTTTTGCGCCACAGCCACATCGCAATCTCCCTGGTGCAGCCCCATCAGCACATCCTCGGCGGCTAGCAGATAGACGCTGCTTTCGGACAAGGTAAAGCTGTAGCTGGCTTCCAGGTCACGCAGCCCGGTTTGGGCGCGGGCGTAAAAGTCGCTGTCGGTGCAGAGGCGCAGGGGGGTGCTGTTTTCACGCACATAACGCGCCAAATCGTCCAGCGTGATGATGCCAGCCGCGCTGGTTTCGGCGGTGACAACGAGAATGGTTTGGCTGCGGTAGGCGGCGGGGGTGAGCCAGGTGAGACCCAGCGGCTGATCCAGCGTGCGGACGAGAGCAATGGCTTTGTCGGCTTCGCTGGGCAGGGCATCGGGCGGTAGTTGGTGAGCCTGGGTAAGGGTAGTGCCGGTGAAGCCGATGGCGAGGTCAATCTCACCTTGTTCGAGGGCGGTACGAACGGCCGTTTGTCCACCCAGCCCCGTTTTGTCCACCACCGCATAGCCGTTGGCCTGCAGCAGTTGAACGAGCATTTGCCCTAAAATAAGCTGCTCGGTATCGGTTTGGGAACCAACGATGATGGTTTTGGGGGGTGTCGTGGTGAGGGTGGCGGTGACGACTGGGGTGGGCGAGGGGATGGGCGTGGGGTTGGCTTCGTTGGCAAGGAGGGAATTAACGGCCGTTGGCTGCGCCTCGGCTGGGGGTGGGGTTACGATCATAAATGGCTCAGAGGGGGCTGCCGCCATTTCGGTTACTGCCTTTACCTGGCAGCTTGTTATCAGGAACGTTGTTATCATTATTAGCCCAAAAAACCAAATTTGTTTTTGTGGTACCGGGAAGATCATAATTCCACCACGGGCGACATCATGCCATACTTTACGGCCGGCAGGAATCAAACTGACGTGAATTTATACGTTTTGGAGGCTTGCCAGAAGGCTATGGGGGCTGCTATCCGCCCGCTGTTTACAAAAGAGATTATGTTGTGATGCGGGCAGCGAAAGCCACCAGACTGCAGAACAAGCTCCGTCAGAAGGCTAAGATTTTTGTCTTACGAAATGAGTTACGCCGGGGCGGGGCGGGGTGAAGATGGAGTTAAAAGAGGGGAAAAAGGGCTGGCAAATACCTTGCCAGCCCCTTTAAAGGGTTAGTAGGGGTTGGTGGCGGCGATTTGGTCAGAAACCGGCCGGCGCCATTCGCGGGAAATACGAATGTTGTTGACGTTGGTCAGGAAGGTGTTGTTGATGAGGTAATCATCGGGCAGCGTCTTGAGGTAAATGCCAGACTCATTGTTGGCAATGCGGTTGGCGCTGATTTGGTTGTGCTTGGCCTCTTCTGTCAGGTAAACGCCCTGAGTGCTGTGTGAAATCCAGTTGTCAATCACAAAGTTCTCCTCGGATTTGAGGTAGATGCCCGTGTCATTACGCTGTAGGTCGTTGTTGCGAATGATGTTTTCCGAAGCACCATCATAAAGGTAGAAACCATACTGCGTCGAGCTGTGGATTTTGTTTTCGTGGATGACGTTCAGGCTTGCTTCCCGGTTCAGGCGCACGCCGCGCTGGTTGCTGATGATTTCGTTATCGTACACATCATTACGGTGTGAGTCCCAAATGGCGACACCATCGGTGTTGCCAATGAGGATGTTGCCGTAAATGGAGTTGCGGTTGCTGTTGCGGTCAAGCATGATGCCATGAAGCCGGTTGTTCTCAGAGCGGTTGTTGCGGATGATGTTGTTGAAGCACCGCTTGGAGAAGATGATGCCGTGGTTGCCGTTGTCATGCACGTAGTTTTCTTCCACAATAAAGTTGTTGGAGTCGTCGTGGGGATCAATGCCATATTGAACATTGTCGAAAACTTCGTTGCCACGCATGATCAGGCCGGTGGTGCCAAAGGTGTAGATACCAAAGTAGTTGTTGTGAACCTTGCTGTTGATGATAGAACCGGTGGTCATCTCACGCCCGAATTGTTCGCGGACAGCAATGCGCCAGGAAAGCCCATACACACCACCGCCACCATCGGAGGCTTCTAGAGAGTACCCCAGGTAGCCAATGTCCGACTCAATGATGTCCATGCGTGCATTACGAATGAGCAGATAGCTGCGTCCGTCTTTGTGGTCGGTATCGTAGTCGCCCGTTTCGGGGTTCCAAGAAGAGATTTGGGTATGGGCAGCGACCAGATTGCCGCTTTTGCTGGTAACGGTGACAAACTTTTCGGGGGTGCTGAGCAGCTTGAGCCAGGCAACATCTGGGCCTTCGATGAGAAGGGTGGCGTGAGTATCTATAAAGAGACTGGCCTTGAGCAGATAGGTGCCCTTGCCTTCGTAATCTATGATGTCGTTGTCGTCAATGGCTTCACGGATTTGGGGAATGGTGGCAACGCTGCCAAAGCCGCTGATGATGATGGTGTTGCTTTCGGGCAGGTAGGTGATGTTGGCGTTGTTGCTTTCATCTAGCCCTTGACGATAGGTTTCAAAGGGCTGGAAGGGGAGTTGGATGTCTATGGTTTGGTCTTTTTCCCAAGCGGCGTTGTTGATGTTGATGGCACTGAGGGGG
>JAGQGA010000005.1 GCA_020432595.1 Anaerolineales bacterium
TAGATCAACAAGGTTAACCGGATTGTTATATCCGTAACTATAGCGATTAAACCCTTGGGGGTTCATCGGGTCAGGGATAATAGTGTCGGCACTAGCAAAGCGGCCAATGCCGGGTACGAAGTAGCGGGCATTCATATACACCAGCCCCAGGTCATCGTTGTGCTTGTGGCCGGTAAAGCCTCGGTCACTCACCGCCGGGTTTGTCTGCGGCTTCGCCCCGCGATAGCCGCCAAACGGCAAGAACCGCGCCACCGAATCCGGCACCAGGGTGCCTTGCAAGGTCGGTCTATCCTGCCCATAGCTCAACGCCGTCGCGCTGCCCAAATGGTCACCGTGGACATAGAATAGCCCCGTAAAGGCGGGGTTGTCAATCAATTGCCCCTGGGCATCCTCCGCCACCACCCGCGTCGCCACCACCTGGCCGCCAAAGCGGTAGCTAATGCGCCGCACCACCTTGGCCGTGTTGGCCACGCTGTTCAGCACCGTCACCGTCCCCGTCGCCGTGTCGCTGCCCAAGGTATTGCTCACCGTCAGCGTCACCGTATACGTCCCGGCGGCACTGTAGGTGTGGCTGGGGTGCTGCACCGTTGCCGTTGCCCCATCGCCAAACTCCCATGCCCAGCTCGTCGGCTGCCCCGTAGACAGGTCGGTCAACGTCACCGTCAGCGGCACCGTCCCGCTAATCGGCGTCGTGCTAAAGTTCGCCACTGGCGCTCCCAGCGTCACGGTAATGTAATCCACCTTTGTCACACTCATCGTGCCGCCATCGTTGTTGACCGTCAACGTCACCGTGTAGCTTCCCAGCTCAGTGTAGACATGCGTCGGGTCTTGCTCCGTACTCACCGTCCCGTCCCCAAACTGCCAGAACCAGGCCGTCGGGTTGCCCGTCGAGTCATCGCTAAACACCACCGTCAGCGGAGCCGCCCCTGCTGTGGGGTTGCCCACAAAGTCGGCGGCGGCCGGGGGCACCACCGTCACCGTCACCAGCGCCGTGTCGCTCACCCCGCCTTCACTCAGGCTGTAGGTAAACGTCACCACCCCCCCAGACCCCAGCTGGGGCGTATAGGTAACCGTGTTGTCGCCGTTGACAACCGCCGTGCCACTGCTCGGCGCACTCTCAATCGCCACCGTCGGGCTGCTGCCATAGCTATCATTCGCCAAAACGGGTACCGTCACCGCTACATCGTTATCCGTCGTCGCGGCATCGTCAATGGCATTGACCGCCACTGTGTCGCTCACCGTCACACATGCTGAAAACTCCGACGTGTTGCCACTGGCATCCGTCGCCGTCGCTGTCACAAACTGCCCCAGCGCCAACGCCTGCGCCACCGTTGTGGTAAAGGTGCCGTTCCCCTCAGCATCGGTCGTCACCGCCACCGCCTGCAAAAACGTCTCCCCCTCACCATACCCCGATGAGTTGCAACTGCTATTATTAAACAGTTCCACCGTATAGCTTCCATTTGCCGCCGTCTGCAGCACCCCCGCCACCGTTGTCTCGCTGGCACCCGGCACCGCATAGGTTAGCACCGGGTAGTTCTGCAAATGATTGGCACCATTGTCAGTATCCAGGGAATCGTTATTGGTCACCCCATCATAACCAAGGTCAATACCTAAGTTTTCATTAGCGAAAATTTCGTTATTTTCTATCCGATTCCCTGTGCTGGCTATGCTTGAGAAAGGCGACGAGTTATTCTGGACGACAATCCCATGGCTATTATTAAAAGCGATACGATTGTTACTTATTACATTGTCACTAGCACCAATAGTTGTTGCCCCATGGCTGGCAATGAGTACACCCGCATCCCCACCATTTGGCAAAGCCAGTTGACCACTACTGTCAGTCCCAATGTAGTTCCCCACGATCTGATTCCCGACCGCTTGATGCGGTGATCCCCAAGCACTATAAACATAAGTATCAACAGTGATCGCCCCAAAAAACAGACCACCGTTACCTGATACAACATTGCGTTCAGAGGGAGTAGCCCCTCCGACCACATTGTAGTTAGACCAAGAGATGTAGATACCAGCATCTCGATTGGCAAAGGAAACCTGGCCACTACGATCTGTGCCAATAAAATTACCCTTTATTTGATTATTATCTGCTCCATCTAATAAACCAATGCCTTCATTGGCTGAAGATAAGATGTTGCACGCTCCTGTACACGCGCCACCTGGTGTTGTTCCTGTGTTACCGCCAATTAGATTGCCAGTTGATGTGCGCAAATAGATGCCTCGCAACCGATTCGGAATCTGAGCAGAACCTGTCACATCGGTTCCGAAATAGGAACCTTGGACAATGTTGTTGTGTGATTGGAACATGTACAGGGCTGTAGAAAAACCTGAAATAAGATTGCCTTCCCCCGGATTTGCCCCCCCAATCAGGTTGGAATTGGTATTCGTCATCCAAATGCCAACATAGAGACCCGAGCTATTTGTGAGACCAACAGTTCCTGTCACATCCGTACCCAAGAAGTTACATTGAACTACGTTATTACCACCTGTTTCTAAGAAGATGCTTGCCTCAAACCAATTAATTATTAAGCCCTTGATTGTGCTATTTCCGGCTGCAATATACAGTCCCTTGGCACCTGACGTTAGGCTTCCATCTATTTCAATCAGTGGCTGGAACGGATCACAGCTAGCTCCCGGCTGGCTGCTGCCGTCAATGATGACCGGGTCTGTGATGGTTGGCAGCTGCGTCGACGGCTGGATAGTAAAGGCACCGGTTACGGCGTCGTAGCCAGCATCACTGGTGGGAATATTAAATCGAATGGTTTGTAAATCAGGCAAGCTGTTGGCATCGAGTATCGCCTGGCGCAACGACCCTGCACCACTATCAGCCGTGTTGGTAACAATCAGCGCACTGCCCGCCTCCACCGTAATAGTCACAATTGCCGTGTCGCTAGCCGCCCCTTCATTCAGTCGATAGGTCAGACTAACCACACCGGTAACTCCCAACGTGGGGGTGTAGGTAATACTGTTGTCCCCGTTGACAGTCGCCGTTCCGCTGCTCGGCGGCGTGTCAATCGTCACCGTCGGATTCCCCCCATACACATCATTGGCCAACACCGGCACCGTCGCCGCCACATCATCCGTAGTCGTCACACTATCATCCCGTGCCTGAACTGACACGGTCAGTCCACTACCTACCGCATAGTAGGCCACCGCACGTCCTCGGTCAATCAGTGCCCCACTGTCATATTGCTGCTGCCCAATTAAAATATCGAGCCAGCCATCTCCATCCACATCGCCAGCACGTCCCACCGTATGACCAAAACGAGCATCATATTGTGTACCAGAGGCCACCCAACTTGGGATATCAGATGGACCTTGGCTGCTGCCCAAGAATAGGTACGCTTTGCCTTCGTTAGTGTTGGCTATATCATATTGGTCAGCCCCAATTAGCACATCGCCATAACCATCATTATTTACATCACCAGTCCCAGCAACTGACCAGCCAAACGCGGCACTTTCTTGCCCACCATAACCTGTCCAAGCTGGCACCGCTGCCAAACCGCTGCTGCTTCCATAGAACAAATCAACCCGCCCTTCATTGGAAAGTGTTTGTTGATATAGCCGGGCACCAACAATAACATCGTCGTACCCGTCCCCATTCACATCCCCTGCTGTGTCCACCGCAGGCATACCAGTTCCTAAATTAGTGCCTCCCTGGCTATGTTCATACGTCCAATCCGCCTCGTTACCTGGCCCATTGGCTCCTCCATAATAGACAGAGACACCTCCATCACCACTCCCAACATGATATTCTCCAATAACAATATCGCTATAGCGATTAATATCTGTAGAAAGTTCATTCAGATAACCTGCGCGACGAATACTATACCCAAACCAATCATCACTGCCTTCGCCATAGGCGACCCAAGGTGTGTTTTGGCGCGTTGCTAACCCAGTTGCCGATCCATAAAAAAGATAAACTTTTCCAGCATCTGGGATTCCATCCACATCGTAGCGATTGTCGCTCACCAGAATGTCGTCATAGCCATCCCCATCAACATCCCCTGCAGCCGCGATATCATGCCCAAAGCGGCTATTATCTTGCTCTCCATCCATTATCCAGTCAGCATTTGTTTGCAAACCTGTAGAGGAACCGTAATAAACATAGACACGCCCCCTAATAATGCCATCAACCTGATACTTCCTCGCGCTAACAACAACATCATCATAACCATCGCCATTTACATCTCCAACACCATTGACTTTCCAACCAAACCAAGACTCTAATTGTGTATCAACAACTGTCCAAGCAGGTGTTGTTGTTAAACCTGTTGTAGACCCCAAATACAAATCTGCCGAACCAAACCCCGTTTGAAAATACGGCTCATCCAAACCCAGCCCTGGTGCGTAAGTAAAGCGCCCCGATCCCACAATAACATCGTCATAACCATCGCCATTCACATCTCCGGCCAAAGCAACACTGTAGCCCAATCGCGCACACCCATGTGCCCCCTCAACCTGCCAATCTGGAGTCGGTACCGGGGTGGTGGCGGCCTGCGCCGAGCTGTCTGTCACCGTCACCGTGACCGTCGCAGTATCGCTATTGCCAGCACTATCGCTGAGCGTATAGACAAAGCTATCGTCCCCATTGAGGCAGTTGCCAACCGGGGTATAGGTAATGGTATGGTCACCATTGACAATGACGCTGCCGTAAATGGCTGCGGTTGTGATGGTTATCGTCACTGGGGTACCAACGGGATAGGTATCATTGTCTAGCACCGAGAGTTGGGCAGGATTGCCCGCCGTCGTCGCCGCTGAGTCATCTTGCGCCACAATCGTCGGTGCAGCAGCAGTTGTCACGACCAACTCCGGCGGGTTGCTCCCCTCCTTACTGTAAAAGTAGACGCTATTGGTGGAGCTATTGCTCATGCCAAAGCTTACCAACCCACCGGTGGTGACCCCACTGGTCACATCTAGCTCAACCCAGGTGCCGTTGCTGACTACCCCTAAAGCATCCAGAGGGGTAGCCCCCAACGCCGGGGCGTTGCTGTAGGTGAGTCCATTCTCTGTCCAGGGACCGCTGCCATCAGCATAGTTGTTGGACACAACATAAACGTCTCCCCCATCATCACTGCCATCGGTGACATAGAGCTGCAGCGTGGCCTGCTGGACACTACCACTCAAAGAAGAAAGGTCAAACTGCAGATAGACGCGATATTCTGGGCTGCCAGCTCGATTGCGGATGGTGCTGGCACTGCCACCAGATGTACTCGTTGGGCTAGAACTGCTAATATGGCTATCCTGCGCAGGATTGAGCGTTGTTGTAGTCGTGCCACCCCCACTTTGCACCGTCACATTCACGGTAGCGGTGTCTGTCCCACCGTTACCATCGCTAATGGTGTAGGTGAAGCTGTCGGCTCCGGTGTAGCCGGTGGCCGAGGTATAGGTCACGGTTGTCCCATTGTGGGTGGCCGTCCCATGGGCAGGGTTGGAAACGGCCGTTATCGTCAGCGGATCCCCATCTGGGTCGCTGTCGTTGGCCAGCACGGTCATCACCGTCGCCTGTTCGCTGGTTGCAGTAGCCGTATCGTCGGTTGCCGTCGGGGTTTGGTTGCCGCCACCCCCACTCTGCACCGTCACGTTAACAGTGGCGGTGTCTGTGCCACCATTACCATCGCTAATGGTGTAGGTAAAGCTGTCGGCTCCGGTGTAGCCGGTGGTCGAGGTATAGGTCACGGTTGTCCCGTTGTGGGTAGCAGTCCCATGGGCAGGGTTGGAAACGGCCGTTATGGTCAGCGGATCACCATCCGGGTCACTGTCGTTTGCTAGCACGGTCATCACCGTTGCCTGTTCGCTGGTCGCGGTGGTCGTGTCGTCGGCCGCCACCGGGGATTGGTTGCCCCCACTGCCGGTTGCCACAACCAGTTGTGGCGGGTTGCTCCCTTCCTTGCTGCTAAAGTAGACGCTGCTGGAAGTCAGCGGATTCATGCCAAAGCTCACCAGCCCGCCGGTTGTGACACCACTGGTCACATCTAACTCTACCCAAGTGCCGCTGCTGACCACACCCAATGACCCCAGCAGATTGCTGCCCAAGGCTGGGGCATTGTTGTAGATCAAGCCGCCTTCTGTCCAGGGGCCACTGCCATCGGCATAGTTGTTGGAGACAAGATAGACGTCACCACCCTCACTGCTGCCGCTGGTGACATAGAGCCGCAGGGTTGCCTGCTGGACGCTACCGCTTAATGCAGAGAGGTCAAACTGCAGATGCCCACGATATTCCGGGCTGCCTGCCCGATTACGGAAGGTGCTTTCAGTGCTGTAGTTTGTGGTAGGGCTAGAATCCTTGACATGGGTATCGCCACTCGGATTCAAGGTGGTCGTAGCTGTACCACCCCCGCTCTGCACTGTCACATTCACGGTAGCGGTGTCTGTCCCACCGTTACCATCGCTAATGGTGTAGGTGAAGCTGTCGGCTCCGGTGTAGCCGGTGGCCGAGGTATAGGTCACGGTTGTCCCATTGTGGGTGGCCGTCCCATGGGCAGGGTTGGAAACGGCCGTTATCGTCAGCGTGTCGCCATCCGGGTCACTATCGTTGGTCAGCACGGTCATCACCGTCGCCTGTTCACTGGTCGCGGTAGCCGTATCATCGGTCGCGGTTGGGGATTGGTTGCCACCACCACCACTTTGCACTGTCACATTCACGGTAGCGGTGTCTGTGCCGCCGTTGCCATCGCTGATGGTGTAGGTAAAGCTGTCGGCTCCGGTGTAGCCGGTGGCTGAGGTATAGGTTACGGTTGTCCCGTTGTGGGTAGCAGTCCCATGAGCAGGGGTGAAAACGGCCGTTATTGTTAGCGTGTCCCCATCTGGGTCACTGTCGTTGGCTAGCACGGTCATCACCGTTGCCTGTTCGCTGGTCGCGGTGGTCGTATCGTCGGCCGCCACCGGGGATTGGTTGCCACTACTGCCGGTTGTCACAACCAGCTCCGGCGGGTTGCTCCCTTCCTTACTGCTAAAGTAAGCACTATCCGTTGAGGTATTGCTCATGCCAAAGCTCACCAACCCACCCGTTGTGACACCACTGGTTACATCTAGTTCAACCCAGGTGCCGTTACTGACTGCCCCCAAAGAATCCAAGGGCGTGGCTCCCAACGCTGGCGCATTATTATAAGTTAGCCCAGCTTCCGTCCAAGGACCACTACCACTATTGTAGTTATTGGACACGGCATAAACAGAACCTCCATCATTACTGCCATCCGTAACATAGAGCCGCAGCGTCGCCTGCTGCACGCTACCGCTTAACGAGGAGAGGTCAAACTGTAGATAGACGCGATACTCGGGGCTGCCGGCTCGATTGCGGATGGTGCTGGCACTGCCACCAGATGTGCTGGTTGGGCTAGAACTGCTAATGTGGCTGTCCTGCACAGGATTAAGCGTGCTGGCTGTCTGCTGAACTGGCGCACTTAGACGTCGGGCATTGCTTCTGATTTTACCAAACAGATAGTTGGTTTCTGGCGGACAGGTGCCGGTGCAACCGGCCGGAACAATGTTGGAGGGGTCGCTCTCGCCTACTGTGGAAACGGCCGTTACCCGATAGCGATGAATGGATAAGTCACCCGATATGTCACTATAAGTTGGAGCTGTTAACCCAATGGCGATGAGCTCGCCATTATCGCTGGCAAAGTTATAGCTACTCCGATACACATTATAGGTAACACCGTTGCTGTCACCGCTATATGTCCAAGTGAGGTAAACGGCCGTTTGTGCCCCATTACTTATTTCTACAGCATCTAGATTAGTCGGTGCCACAGGAGCAGATGGCGTGGGGGTTGGTCCCACTATCTGAATGGCCTCCCGATTTACCTGCTCTTCATAATCTGGGAAGGGCGTATAGGTACGCGACACCTCGTTGCTATAATTCGTGTCACATGCCCCAGTACACTGAATCGTTAAAATCCGAATCCCGTCCGCATCATAGTAAAATTCAGTTTCCGCACCCGTATTTTGGTTAACCACCGACACCAGCCGATTCTCGACATCAAACGTCTGTGAGTAACTCCCACTGGCATCCACCCGGAATTCCATATTGCCATTCGCATCATAGGAAAAAGAATCACTACCAACACTGTTAACCGCGTGGGGCTTGTTATCACCTGTATAGTCAAATGACTTATTAACCGTTCCTAATGGGTCTGTTCCCGTTATGCTTGTTATATTGCCAATGTCGTCATAGGTGTAAGCTAAAGCATACCCTGGCTCACTACCGCTTGCTGCGTCTAGCCTATTTAGGGCATCATAGGTAAACTGCTGGAAATCAGCCGCAGCTTCTCCCGCAACCTGACTCGTCAATGTTTCAATATTGCCTAAATTATCGTAAGTACTATAGGTATAGTCCAAAAGAGGCCCATTTGCCCCTATATAAGTCAGTGTTTCCAGCCGGAATAGCTCATCCGCTCCATGGTAACCATAATCTACAGCTACCCCATTGCCCAATGCAAACCCTTCATTCTGTAACCGATTGTTGTAAAGGACATTGCTAACCAGCGTGCCAGCCTGTGTGCTGGACAATCCCGCAGCCATCTGCCCATCATAGCTCATGGTTACCTGGTCACTCCCATCAGGGTAGGTCATCGTCCCAGGGCGGTCTAAAGCGTCATAGTTACTGTAGCCCATCACAAATGGTGTATGCGCCCCAACTTGCCGTGTCTGTGATACGAGTCGATCACGCCCATCATAGGTGAAGCTATCTGTAAACTCACCCTCACCAGTTCCGCCGGTTATCGTTTGTACCAACCCTCTATAGGAGCCACTGGAGTAATAGGTATAGTGCGCCAGGCTGGGTTCCCCACTCGCAGGGGTGTCGTTTGCACAATCTCCAGCTGGTTTGGTCTTATCTGTCAAACGATTTAGGTTGTCATAATAGAAGCAAAGTGTCTGACCTGCATTGTCCACCTGCCGTCGCAAGTTGCCGTCCAGATCATATTGATATAGCCAAGTACCCATATCGGGGTCTTCCATCTTGATCTTGCGCCCCAACATATCATAGTACATGGTTATCGTCGTGCTACTATCACCAGGAGGGATAACCTGATACAGGTTATCGCCCCGTGTGTAGGTATAGGTTGTGGCTCCGCCTTCGGGTGGCGCAACGGCTCGCAAGCGGCCTAAACCATCATAGGTGTAAACAGTTGTCTGATTTTTTCGATCCTTTACCGACCAGGCCACAGACGACAGGGGCGTTCGTACCGTTGTGTTCCCATCGGGGTCTGTAGTTGTACCTAGCTCACCAAGCACATCGTAGTCAAAGGTAGTTTTTTCTCCCTGAGATAAGCTATGGCAAGTGGTCGGGGCATTCAAAGGCTCGCTTTGGCAACCTACCTTACCCAAAACATTATAGGCCATGGTGGTGTAGATAGTTCCCAAGCTACTGTGTAGACCGGAAATGGCTTGTGTAGTGGCCCGCCCAATTCCATCATAAGTCGTTGTTGTGGTCACCCCACCCTGCACCATATCAATGGTCAGAGGTGACGTGGTGTCATTGTAGACAAAGGTTGTCGGCAAACCTGCCGCTGCGCTTGGGGTCGTACTGGTCTCAAGGCGGCCAAACGAATCATATTCGTAGCTGCTCGTATTGCCGTCGGGGTAGGTTACATTACTGACTAACCACGGTAAGGAGGCATTATAACCAAAGGAGGTCGTTTCGCCAGAGGCTGTCGTACTGTCAAGCAAAACGGGATTGCTACTATTCCATTGGCTGGTTGTTATTTTACCGCTAGGCGTTGTCGTTGAGGTTAATTGCCAAGCCTGTCCACTGCCACCCCCTGCACCACCATATCCTTGGTGTACTGTCAGCCACGCCGCATCACTACATTCACCACCGCTGTAAGGTGGGTAATAAGGATTGGGAACACCTCCACCGAGTTCAGCAGGATTGTTATATGTATCGATAGCGGTTACAAGACCCAAGGTTGGCACTTGCCCAGCCGGGTTGCCGCAACCTGCGCCATCGTAACGATACTGCATCTTAGAGGCAAGCTCTCCATCAATTGTTGTGGTCACTTCCCAGGGTAAGCCAACTAGCCAATAGCCTGCCGCCGGATTAATGTTTTGCACATATTGGGTAGTGGTTACACGCTGTGCATTGGGACTGTTTTCAGTCACGGTGGCAGGATTGCCATAAGCGTCATAGCCGCTATATATGGTTGTTGTCGTGGTTCCTGTCCCACGAAAATCTTGATGCTGGGTCTGATTAAGTACGACAATCTGGGTGTTTGGTACGGGATGCAAACCCCAAGTATTGGTTGCTTTTTGCCATCCAGGGATTTCTACGCTAAGAATACGGCCGTTTAGCGGCCAATCATCATTGTATGTTTGATTAGCTCCATATTTTTCTTGCTTTGCAAATACAGTAGTTTGGCTATGATGAGTAACACCATTCTCCTTGACCGTGCTAACCACTTTTTGAAAGCCGCTAAAAATTTCAACACCGTTGCTATCTGGATAAACACTATAAATCACGTGATGGGCATCGGCACTATCATAAGTATAAGTCGTTTGGTAAGATGCCCCCATACCATCAAAGACCGTTTTATCCTTAACAGGATTCACTCGATTATCCGTTACAGTGCTGATGTTATATTTAACAGCTATTGCATCGTCATAATCAAATGTCACCGTAGGGTTTGCTACCCCACCAGACGGCGGTGGACCATAAATGGTAAACACCTTGCCCATATATGGATGGCAACGAATATCTGGATATGAATTATCAAAGTCGCCCGTTTTTAGGAAAATGTAGCCAAAACTTACTGTAGAGGTTGCCCCCCCAATAAGATTTCCCTGACCATCCCACACGTCTGATTCACCTAGAATATTCTGCCCGTTTTTGTCTAATTCAGTAATACCGGCTAATAAACCAGCCTTCCACCCCTCGTAATTTTCTGTGTCTTGGCTCGCACAAACAGCCGATTGTTCGACACCTGGATATGGTGCACCATTTGTGCCTTGTTTACCATATTTTTGCCAATCCCAGCGTAGCTCATATGAGCGTACAACCCCCATATTGCTAGACGAAGAACCAGCTTCGATAACGATACGGTCAAAATATTCAACTTGCCAGGAAATGGGAGCAGGATTATCGTTGGGCGGAATTCCACCCAACGCCCCATCGCGATAGGCTCGATGGAAAGTAATTTTATTATTCCCATAGTCTATTTGATTAATATAGCTTGGATTTGTATGGAGTTTGGAGTTAGGGAGATCATGTTCTGTATAACTATAGACAATAGTATTATCAAACCGATCCGAGGCCTTATCAACACGCCACCGTAAGGCATGCCCATAGCCTGTATTCCAGGATCCCATTTCTTCCCCTGTTTCCAAGAGGAACCCATCGCCCCGATCCCCAAATAGCTCTTGCTCAGACATAGCCCGATACCCTAGCCGATAGGTTGCATTCTCTGGTGTCACAACAACCCAATAGGTGTGAGTCTGATGACCTACCTCAGAGGCAAAACCATCTACTGTTCCATCATCCGTATCCACATCTGAACAGGCCCAAGGAACAGCCGACAAACCCGGTGAAGGTGCCCCGCAATACGCAACATAAATACTGCTATTCCCCTTCAAAAAATATCGCCCCGTATAACCATTTGAAGCAACACCATCTTCATGCGTAAGCTCATAGCCTGTGCCACCGATATTTAGTGTAAATTCAATCGTACCCGGATGAGCATGATCATCACTGCCCCAATAGGCATTTTTGGGGCATATTTTTGTATTCCAGTTACAAAATTTTACAGCCTGTGAAACTTCCATTAATCCATCTAGCTGCCATCCCCAGCCAAAGGGATCGCTTTGAGCATAATGATCAATTATGCCGTTAGAACCACCACTGTGGTAATTGAGCGAAAGATTGGGCTGAAAGCCTGCTGCCCCCGGCGGAATAAGCAAAGGGTAATTATAGGTGGTTGCCCCTGAAAATTGTGCTACTGTCGGTTCATGAAAAGTTGGAACCCAACCAACAGGCATATCTGGATCTGTCTCAGGGGCTAGTCTTTGTAACGTTTGTTGTCCCTCATTAAGCTTAAATCGCATAGTATAGAGTCCAGCTCCTGATGAAGTGAATATGAGTGCATGGCTTGTGCTATCATATTGTGCATTTACTAGGGTTGGAATGGTGTTATCCTGATAAATTTCTAGTGTGAGATAGCCCTGACTCATCTGCTCCGTAGTTACTAAGCTTGTTAGGTTAATCTGCAATACCTCCCCTGGTTGAACACCATTACGTAATGTAAAACGCAACCGAGGATAATATCCCGTCCCACCACGGTATTGCCATTCGCCCTCAATTTCGGCTGGTACTGCCCTGTTTGGGTTGTCAACAAACCGAATACGCTCCCCAAGAATAGTTTGATTGGGCGTAAAGACGATATTGGTCTTTGTGTACATAGCATAGGGGAGACTGGGCGAAGAGGTTCGAAGGTAAGCATTCTGTGTACCTTTCTCCCAACCGATAATCTGAGCTTGGAATTTGGCAGCAATTTGTTCACCAGGGTTAAGGATGCTTATTTGTTGTGGTGTTGCCAACAAGGTCATGCCGCCTTCTAATTCAATGGTCACATCTTGTGCTGCCATATTGCCCGTATTGGTAACACTGACATCTACTTCTATTGTCTCTCCAATATAGCCTTGGCTTGCTACTGGTGAGGCTTTTATTCGCAATCTGGCGAATTGACGAGGGCTAGCTTGTACTGTATTAGCGGACAATAATAGCCATTGGCCTGACAATGCATCCGCAGCTACCGTTTGTAGCACCATGATAGCAATAGCAATAATGAACAAGGCACGAAACTGCCGAACAACTTTTTTCCCCATGATGGTTTCCTCAGGCATGAATAGCAAACAATACGTTGTAATAAACGCATTTATTTCTATTCAATTGAGTCGTTCTCACTGGAAATCAATGAGCCGGAACGACTGAGCAACACTCTCTAATGGGGCAAATTCTAGGAAGAAAACGTTCCAAAATCGTTTTACGATCTATGAAAAGCATAAAAGCAACATGAAAGAGACACGACTTTCATTAACGAGACACAACAAGATGTGCATAAGATTAAATTTTTCAATGGCTTGTGCTAATGATTTTCTCTACCAAGGTCTATTGCAGAACGTTCGGCACCTATCCGACCCAAACGCGAATGGGCTGCTTCTTTTCTGGGGGATATAATGAGCACCATCCCGCACAAAAATTTTTGCAAGCGAGTGCCAAGCTAATTTGAACCATGCTGAATTTATCCTAAAAAAACGGCCGTTTAAATAAACAAATCCCCCACCGGCCGCAATGTGCCATTTTTGCCGCTTTCGCCACACAATGTTGTATAATAAACTGGTCTAACGATTCTACGTATGAAATATTGTTGTTGTTACCGTTTAATTGTACATTTTTATGAAAATTGGCTACGCACGTGTCAGTACTAAAAACCAAGACCTCTCGCTTCAGCTAGATGCGCTGGAAAAAATAGGCTGCCAGAAAATCTACCAAGAAAAAATAACAGGGACCACCCGCGAACGGCCGCAGCTCAAAAAACTGCTAGAACAACTCCGTGAAGGCGATGTTGTTGTTGTTTGGAAATTGGACAGGTTGGCGCGGTCGCTAAAGGATTTGGTTAATTTGGTCAATGAGATTCAAGAGAAAGGGGTAGGGCTACAAAGTTTGAATGACCACATTGACACGACTACACCACAAGGCAAGTTAACCTTTCACTTGTTTGCAGCTTTGGCTGAGTTTGAACGGGACATTATTCGGGAACGAACCAATGCGGGGCTGGCGGCCGCCCGCGCTCGTGGCCGTGTTGGCGGAAGACCAAAAGGTCTATCCAAAAAAGCTCAGCACACAGCAATTATTGCCGAAAATCTTTACTTGGAGCAGAAGCTCACGGTCAACGAAATTTGTGAACAGCTCTCCATTTCCAGGGGGACGCTCTACAATTATTTGCGACATCGCGGGGTTGAGCTGGGGGCTGCTCGTGGCTCCACAGCAAATTAGCCAGTTGATTTTATGTCATACGATGTATTACAATATGCTTAATGCAAAGCATTGAGATTGTCATCATCGAACTCCTTTGGGACGACTGGAATATTGAGCATATTGCTCGTCATGATGTTGTCCCCGATGAGGTTGAGCTATCACTGACCGATGAACACGCTGTCTTTCTCAAAGCAAAGGAAAATCGCGTCATGGTTCTTGGCCGCGCCGGTGACAGGCTCATCTCAACTGTCATGAATGAGCAGGCTACCAAAGGGCAGTACTATGTCATCACTGCCCGCGATATGTCGAAAAAAGAGCGTGCTTTTTATCGAGCACAGAAAGGGAAACATGATGAGTGAAAAAAGCATCCCCATTTTTGCCTCAGTAAAAGAAGAAGCTGAGTTTTGGGATACCCATGACATCACTGATTATTTGGGTGAGCTTGAGATTGCCGAGGGGGTTTACACGCCCAAACTAGGCGAGAAGAAAGCAGTTATGACTATTCGCATTGCTTCCTCTCTTAAAGAGCAAGTTGATATGGTCGCGCAAAGCTATGATATTTCTTCATCGTCCCTGCTGAGAATGTGGATTGTTGATAAGCTAAGGGCTTATCAACACGGTAGATAGGGTAAAAACTATAGCATCTACCCAAGCCAAGCTAGGGAACAACACATTTTATCATTGTACGAGAGAACAATGGGATGTTGGCCTCATTATCTCTCACGAGCAATGGGCACATTCTCCTCACAAATCATTCTTCGAGTTACGCCATAAGATACCTATAGAGAGGCGACGCAATGAAGATTATATGGCTCGTAGAAAAGCTGAAATTCTGCTAGAAAACCATCGAACTACACAATATCCTAATTTGCCTAGCCGAGCAGAAGCAATATTTTTGTGTAGAGTACGAGCAGATTTAGAACATTGGGTCAGCGTGAACCGGCCTTTCGTCTATAGATTAGAGGCCACCACAATAGTGTCTATGAGTACTCATTATATCGTTTGGTACAACTATTTGGTCAGAACCTTCAAGGAGCCGTCCCGCGAAATCTTTAGCAATAACATTATTGAAGAACGCGCTCAGTGTGCAAATGCCTATTGGGGAAGCGTTTCTCCAGCAAAGTTCAATGGAGAACTAAAACAAGAAACATTGTTTATAGGTAGCTTGACCGTTGTTGGCACTGATTAACCAAGTTTCTGGAAGGTTCCTTCTCATAACTAGCATTGTACCGCTTTTGAAAGGCTTTTGGCAGTGGCTAGGCTGTGTTTTGGGGTCGCCCACGGCATGGGATAACTATTCGCTTCTATCTGTTGCTGTTATGCTTGAGCTTGTGCAGCTTGGGTGCGGCAATCTTCAATCGCCAGTTCAATCCGTGTCCTAGGGGAAATGGGAATCTTGGGGTGTGGGTCTACGCCAAACTTGGGTATCTCCCGTTGTGAGGACACTTCCAAATGGCGTGGCTACGACTGCGGCTATTTATTAAATCACCGGTAAACCAATGTGTCTGAGAGGATGCCTTTTCACCGCCCATAGGCTATCAGCGTACCAAATGTGCCTACCCAATATCAGCCTATCAAGAATCCTTCTTTCTTTTTTGGGCGACGTTTACATTCCGAGGTCTAACATCGCTTTGAACGTTGCGGCCGTCACAATTTTAACGCCTTGGTACTCACTAATGGGTAATAGGTGTTTTTTATCCCCTGTGACCAGATAGGTGGCACCACCAGCAACGGCACATTCGATATAGCGGTTATCACTCTCATCCTCACTTACGCTAAGACGGGCATGAGGAGTGATTAAGATGGCCTCCTTTTCTAATAACTGGATGTACGTTTCTATCTCGGTTTCCGTTAGTTGATGAAGTTGCCGCAATTTTGGGTATCGGATAACTCTGGCTATCTCCTGCAAAATCTCGGGGGAGATAAGCAAGGTAAAAGCTTCTTCGCGCCAAAGTTGCAGCAGCTGATTCGGCAGCCCACGCCGACTGATTAAAGCACTGATGATAATATTGGCATCAAGGACGACTCTCATTTGAACTCTGCGTTAGATGTTTCATTCCGAACTGCGTTTTGTGCTTCTAAAACCAAAGCCATCACGTCATCTTCGCTTAAGTCATCATTCCCTTCCTGGGCCTTGGTTATTAGCTCAAAAAGACGTTCTCTATCTTTTTTCCAGCCTTCGTAAATATCTAAGGGAACAATAGCCACGGCTGGCTTGCCTCGTCGCTGCACAATATATTTTGTATTTTGAAATTGTATTTCATCAAAGACAGTCCCTAGCGTTTCCCTCAATTCGCTTATCCCAAGAATTTTTTCCATGGTAATTGATACCCCTCTTTGCTTCATAACCGCTTTTGTACAATTTAAATGGTTTGTACAAAATAGCATGTTTAGGTGCAATTTGTCAATATGGGGTTCTTTCGGCAGCCAATTAGCCAGTTAATTTCACGTCATACGTAAAATACACCTAATGCAAAGCATTGAGATTGTCATCACCAAACTCCTTTGGGACGATTGAATATTGAGCATATTGCTCGTCATGATGTTGTCCCCGATGAGGTTGAGCTATCGCTGCCCGTGACATGTCGAAAAAAGAGCGTGCTTTTTATCGATCACAGAAAGGGAAACATGATGAGTGAAAAAAGCATCCCCATTTTTGCCTCAGTTAAAGAAGAAGCTGAATTTTGGGACACTCATGACATCACTGATTATTTGGGTGAGTTTGAGATTGCTGAGGGAGTCTATACCCCCAAGCCAGGCGAGAAGAAAGCAGTCAAGACTATTCGCATTCCTTCCTCGCTTAAAGAGCAAGTTGATATGGTTGCCAAAAGCTACGACATTTCTTCATCGTCCCTGCTACGAATGTGGATTGTTGATAAGCTGAGGGCTTATCAACACGGTCAATAAAGGATATTGCCCAGAATCCCAATAGTAAAACCTGCTGGTAATAGAGGTTGAAGAAACTTGCCGCTTCCTTATTTTCCCAGAGTATTTGGCGCAGATGGGGAACAAACAGGAGACGCAAAAGTCAAAAATAGAGAACTGCGCTTTTTACGCCGAAGTGTTACTTCCATGTGGCTTCCTATCGCCAAGGTTTGACTTGTTGGGCACGTTCAACTTCCTCTAGCAGTTTGAGATTGAGGTCTGTCAAATAGCACCCGCAAATGCACCATCCATTTACGGCAATAGTGTGCCACTTGTTTACGGTCATGATGTACCAGCCGCATGAGTTCCATATCAGTGTGGGTGAATTTGGGTAAAGGTGAGCGCATCTTGTTGAGATTGTACCATTTTGCAGAGGGGAGAAAACGGCCGTTTTTTGGGTTCTGTATCCGGGAGGCTAGTGGGAGAATCACGTTTCATCTGACAGCTCGCCTAGATAGGCAGCTTTAGGCAGCTCGAATTGCACCTTATCCCCGTTGATGGTGATGGGGATGAAGCCGGAAAGCAGATGCCAAACAGCTTGGTCAGCAACTTGGTTGTCGGTTAAGCCTTTCATGATCTCGAATGCGGGTTGCCTGTCGCCGCTGCGGTAGGCTGTTTTGGCGTACTCAAACATGCCAGGAGCGAAAAAGAGCGAGGTTGAGCAAACGGTGAGGAGAATGTTTTTATCTTCAGTTAAGCCGTCGCTCATGAGGTTACTCCTTCTGGCTGCGAGGTGAGAATCCAGTTGACGAAACGCTGGCGGTTGCTGGTGTCGAGGGTGGCGAAGTAGCGAATGGGGTCGTCTTGGAAAGCGTGGAGCTTTTCCAGAATGTAAGTGCTGGTGACAGAGAAGGGACACATGGCTGCCGAGAATTGGGCGAAGTTGGCGGCTGAGCGGAGATGGATAATGGCATCAAGGATTTGCTGTGCCTGGCAGGGCTGGTTGCTTTCGATGTCGGCCAAGATGGCTTGGGCATCACTGCCCAGTTCATCTTCATCTTCGTCTTGTGGCATGACAAGTGCCATGTTGAGGACGATATTGGATAGGGCATCGAGTTGGTTTTGAGAGATGTAGAACATGATGGGTCTCCTAGAATGGGATGTTGCTTGCTTGGTGGATGACGGTTTGCTCTTTCTGGTCGTAGACGCGGCCGGATTCGGGGGCGTTGTCTGCCAGCATGAGCCAATCTATGTATTCGATGGCGGTTTGGCGATGTTCGTCGTTGTCTTGAAATTTACGACGAGTGATATAGCGTTGGTCTTTGTCTGACCAGAGTTGGGCAAGGTAACGGTCTTGCATGAATAACTCCTTTGTTGAGAGAGAGGGCAGCCACACGTGGCTGCCCAATGATAAGTTAACCAAACAGTGAAAGCTGCGTATCTGGCACTTGCTGCCGCTTGGACTGCTTTCTGCTGAAGGTTGCCGGTGAATTGAGACCGAAGATAAGTCTCGTTGGGGTTGAGCCGTTAGGTTCAGCCGGTGGGGGTGGCGGGGGTGCAGGGGCGGCCGTGTTGGGTGTAGCCGCTGTTGCACCGGGGCGTGGGGTGTGGTCGCTGTTGCACCGGGTTGTAGAAACGGCCGTTTGCCCAACCTCTTCCAACTGAAAGAGGCGATTGCGAAGGGCAACGAGCAAGGGCGTGGTGGGATGGTTGTGACGCTGGCCGCGTGGGGGACGGTTGCGCTTGAGGAACTTCATGACATTAACGGCCGTTGATTTGTCGGCTTCATAGCAGGTTTCGACGGTGAGGGCAGCAATGGCGGCTTGCCGCTGCTGCTGCCTGGCTGTGGCATCTTTGTGGCGTTCGATGGCGGCAATGGCTGCCCACCAACTGGCGAGGGTTGAGTAGTCGAGCTTGGTGCCAGGGATGGGGATGCGTTTGGTCGGTGCGGAGGGCTTGGGCTGCTGCTTGGGCTGCTGTGGCTTCTCGATGACAGAACGGCCGTTTGTCGCTTCGCTAGGGGAGAAACTAGCGTTTCTCTGCATGGGAGCGGGTAGCTTGTCTATTGGCACCCAGCCTTGACCGAAGACAAGACGTTTCTTTGGGGGAGAAACGGCCGTTTGGGGGGCAGGGGAGCGGGGGGGCAGGGGAGCAGGGGGGATGGGAGAAACGGCCGTTTGTGGTTCAGGATCAACGATTGTGATCTTGGGCATTTGAACAATCTCAACAACCGGCTCTGGTTCTTCCTCCGGTATTTCGTAGCCGCCGATGGTGCCGTTGGCGTGCTGGATGGAGGCATTGGCGGCCGAGAAAGCGTTTTGAAGGGAGTTAGTTGTAAGCCGCTCCTGCTGGCCGGTGGCAATGCGGGCAAGGGTGGTGAGAATGTCGGTGGAGGCAAGGTCATCGAGGTCGGCCAGGGTGTCATCACTAACCGTATCGCCGTTGATGCGCTGCACCGCCCCGACTTTGGCGGCGATGAGGTGGAGGGCATCTTCCTGAAGTGTTCCTTCGTAGCAAAAGAAGTAGACCTTAACCGGTTGGGTCTGCCCAATTCGCCAACTCCTCCTGCTGGCCTGAAGGACGGTGTAGGCTGAGTATTCGGTTCCCATCCAGATGATGGTGGGGAATTCTAACAAATCCATCCCAGTCTCCACGCGCTTGGGATGGGAGATGATGACGTTGGTTCCCTGCTGCACCTGCTTCTCTACCCAGGCTTCCCTGCGTTTTGGCTCCACATCGAGGACGGCGGCGCGGATGCCTTTGACCTTGCCCAGCAGTTCCAACCAGTGCGGCGTTATGTCGAGCGTTCCTGTTTGTTGACACAGAAGGAGGCATTTACGGCCGTTCTTGAGTTCGTCTTGAATCAGCCGGATAATCTTCTCCTCTTTGGGAAACGCATGGGGATAGTTTGGCAGGCCGGAAACACGGGCAATGAGGTCAAAATTATCTGGCACTTTAATCCCCGCTTTCTCCAACCGTTCCCGCTCCTCACGTTTCTTGGGGTCACGCACCACCTTCGGTCGCCAAGAAGAATCCGGCCAGCTCAAAAGAGACTGTAAGTAGGCAGCCAAGAGAGAACGGTCATTCTTGACCAGGCGTTCGCTGAGTTCAGTCATCAGCTGGTCTTGCAAGTGGGCGTACATAGCGGCCTGAGGCGCGGCCATGGGCACCGTGATGGGAATTTCTTGATAATCCGGCAGGGCAAACCCCATATCGGACAAGCTCATGAAGACAGAGCGGTTGAGCAGCCAAGGGAGCATATCGGGGGTGCCGCCGGGCATCTCTTTGACGGTGGTTTTGTTGCGCTTATTGCCGGTTTGTTTGCCGTCTTGGTCTACGGTGGTGGTGGTTTCCTCCTGCATGATGCCGTAACGACTGACCCACTTGGCGACGTCATTGTGCTTCCATTCGGCTTTCATCTCCGGCACCAAACGGTAGAGCAAGTGAAAGAGACTTGATGCTTTGCCGCCGTAGATGGTTCCCGTTAGCCCCACCGTTTTCTTGGCAGCCACGACTAATCTGTGAAAGGCGTAGCCACGGTCGCTATCCCCGGCCTTAAACTGGTGAACTTCATCAGCCAGCAGGAGGTCAAGGCGGCGTTTGTAACGACGGTTGATGTAGGTGGCGAGAGGCATCTTGGCATAACCTTGGGTTTGGCCGTCGCGGCTGTGGAAGCTGGTTAGCAAGCCCTGGGTGAGGCGGCTGTCTTGCGGCTGCTGCAGCAGCTCATGGTAACGGCTTTCGATTGCCAGATAGTTCTTGAAGCTGCCTGGTTGCTGAGAGGGAGAAAAGCGGCGGGAATCCTGACAGAGTGGGCTGCCACAATTGGCGCAGCGGAGCTGCTGCTGCTGAAAATGGGAAGGGGTGATGGGGTTGCCGTCGTTGTTGCGAATGGGGTTGCCGCAGACGGGGCAGCTGATCTCACGCTTGCTGTAATAGTCCATGGTGCGGCGGTTGCTGAGCTTGAGCTTGAGATGTTCGTAGGTCTTGGGCGCGGCCGCAGTGTGGTGCATGAGTTCCCAGGGTTGTTTGCTGGTGCGGGTACAGAGCGCGGCCGGACCGTGAAAGTTAAAGGAGTGGTGCCAACCTGAAGCAGAACGGGCGGCAGTCTCTTTCATGACCCCAACGATTGGACCGGCATGGGCAAAGAAGGCATCTACGTCTGAGATGCGTTCCAGGGCGACGGCCGTGGCCGCAGGCCAGGTTATCTCTACTTCCCGAATCCATTTGTCTACCAGGTGGGGTGGACAAAGGACGATGGTTTTCTTAGCTCCGATGGCAGCGGCGATGGCGGTGCCGGTGACGGTTTTGTAGAGTAGGATGGCCGCGAGTTACCGTGAGGCACTTTTCGACCACCCCCTCACCGAACCGTGCGTGCTAGTTTCCCAGCACACGGCTCTCCGCTACATTTTGTTCAATGTCCGTAGTGAATATCTATATGACATTTTCTACAGACGACTAGGGTATTTCGCCTTCTGGCTAGCATGTTTTCAACCCATACAGGTTTCTGTTCTGTTGACCTTGTATTTTGTTTAACTTTCCGAATGCTCTTGATATGGTGAACTTGGATTTTCTCCTTGCTCCCACATATTTCACATTCGTTTGCTAGCAGTCGTTGGGTTAGCTCTACTCTGCCATATTTGGGTTCGAGAACTTTCCTATCAACTGCGAAATCCATCGGTATTTTCTTAACTCTAAGGGGTATTCCCCCAAGCATCGCTTGTAAGGGTTTATTAGGATTTTGGGGATTATCCACAGTACACACAAGACAGGTTTTCCCGTCGTGGCTGCTTTCATACTTATTGCGGATTTTCTTTGTTGTTGTTTTGTGCTTACCTGCCAATGTTTTCTGGCAACTTTGCAACATTGCCCATTCTACTCGTCGGAGAGCGTGAACGTTCATTGCTAAACTGTAATAGTTATATAACCCACGCCATTCAGAGCCGTATGCGTGGATGATTTCAAAGTCGCTTAGGCGCAAGAACTGATTCCGATGTATCGGTTTTCCATTCCTTTGCATTCGCTTTTCCCACTCTTCAATGACATCTCTTGGTACGTAGAGTTGGATGGCGTTTGTAAGTGATCGCTTCTTGACGATTTGACCCTTATAAACCTGATTCACTTTTACGTCTGTGTTGATGCTACCGAATTCATATCCGAGAAATCTCACCCGCTTGTTTTTCAAGTTGGTTATTAAGGTCTTTTCCTTTGACAGGTCAAGCCCTAACGTTTCCTTCAAGAATTCTTGAATCTCATCCCGTAATTGTTCAGTGAGTTCTTTGCTTCCTATTACTCCAACAACAAAATCGTCCGCGTACCTAACGTACCGTACACGTCTGTATCCTTCGTCTTGGCTATCTCCGCTAGGTAGTTGCTGACGTTTGTTCCGTAGCTTTATCCCCAGCTTTGTGTCACCGTTCTTGAAGGCTTGTTGTTGTCTGTATCCTGCATTTCTCCATTCTGCATTAGCTTTTCTTTCTTTCCCTTTTCGCAGTTGATTGATTTTCTCAATCATCCATACGTCAAGTTCATGTAGAACGATATTGGCAAGTAATGGACTGACAATTCCCCCTTGGGGTGTCCCACTATAGGAGTCTTGTCGCTTTCCATTCTCCATATATCCAGCTTTAAGCATGTGCTTTATGAGTTTCAAGATTTGGTTATCTTTGATTCTCTTGCCGAGTAATTTCAGTATGACATCATGCGGGATGTTATCAAAACAGCCTTTAATGTCGCCTTCGATCACCCATTTCATTCCACGCCAATACTTCGAGATTTCAACCAATGCTGTATGACAGCTTTTGTCTGGTCTGAAGCCATGACTGCTCTCTATGAAAATGGGTTCGTAGTAGGATTCAAGCACCATCTTTAATACTTGTTGTACCAGCTTGTCCGACCAATTTGGTATTCCTAACTGACGCATTTTCCCGTTTTTCTTTGGAATGAGATGTCTTCTGACAGGATGCCACCGAAAGGTTTTATCCCGAAGACTTTGGATTAATCTTTCGATTTTCTCCATGCTCATCCCGTCGACTGTTTCGGGTGTTGTTCCCTTTGTTAGACTTCCCTTGTTGGGTGCCAATTCAGTGTAAGCAGCTACAAATAAATCGACGTCTAACATCCTTCTAAATACCTTAGAGACAGATTTACCCTCGGTTCCTAGTTTGAACATGATTCGTAGAAATTTGTGATTTGAAGTCATCCGACTATATCCTTGTTTTTCTTTAATCTCTGTAGCTGTTTCCCTTCGCCCTGTGATTGGCTTTCCCAATCTCTATAGCTGGTTCGTTACATCAGCGACTACTATGGAAACTCCGTAGCCTTCTCCCTCGCGGGAGGAAGGTCTATCCTAAGTTGAAATTACGTGAACGTAATAGATGAGGTTAGGTTCTCCGTTCGTTCCTTGAACCTGCTTATTACAGGCAGTAGAGCGTAAATGTTCTTCCCCACGACAGTTGGAAACCGTCAAGTCCTACCGGAAAGAGGACTGGGTACACGCTCTCTAACGATTACAACCAATGTTTCGTTAGGATATGGGGACTCCCTTCGGAACTAGAGTTCAGGCAGTTTAGCTTTAACCATACTCATCAAGACAGGAGGACAGGGATTTAATTGGTTTCAATCCCTTCCTCCCTCATAACGACATGCTATTGTTCCCTTCCCATTTCTGGTTTAGGTAAGTCGTCATCTTCAATGGTATCTTGAACATTTTGACCATTGGCTTCCTTTGGAAGCAATTCACGCAACACAGAGCTTAGCGCACGCCAGTGCCCATCTCCCCAACCAAGATGGCGTTGTTGGTTCTCTCCAACTGCGTAGCAATGGCCGCTGCTGCATGCTTTTGAGCCGGCAACAAACCGCGCATGGTGGTATTGGGGATGATCCGAGCCAGGTTGAGAGCGTTTAAAACCTGTTTGTATTTGCCCAGCTCAAACCGATAACGCGGGGGATAACTCTTGGTTATGCAGTCCGTCAGCTGTGGCAGCCACTTGGCAAGAAACTGTTCCACGTCGGCGCGTTCGATGGTTCCATCAGGGGTGAGGCTGGTAATGTCGGTAATGGCGTGTTCGGTAGACGTAGTGGTGACCTGCTGATTCCCATCATCAAGCATAACAGAAGATTGCGTCTCAACCGTGGTTTTGTACGTTCGGCCTTTAATCAGAATCCGCTCCCCTTCCTCGTTCTCCAGCAGTTGGTTATTGAGATGACCAGCAGCAATGATGGCATTCATATGGCCTATCTTCAGCGGCATGAGGGGATTGAGCGGTGTGGCCGCACACGTTGGCTGAAGATGCTGCTGGAACTCGTCGCCAGAGGCGATGCCACTGGTGGTCAGTTCGGTAAAGGCATCTTCGACATTGACAAAGCGGGTGGAGAAGGTGATGGCCTTGCGGGTAAGCTTGGGCAAGGTGAAAACGGGCAGATCGGGATAGGTGATGGTAGGGAGATTCGTAGCATTGAGACTACGAATAGCCTCGGCCGCAGTGGAATCCACGATGTGGGCGGCGGCGCGGCGATAGCCAAAGACGATGACTTGGTTAAACCTCTCGAACTCGCCATCGGGGAAGCGAACAATCCCTAACTCATCGTACCAGGCCAGCAGATGATCCACGGCCTTTTTATGGGTGAGCATGTGGGCAGGAATCACCCAAATGAGCAAGCCGCCTGGCTGAAGGTATTTGCGGGTGTTGACCAACCATTCATACTCCGCTCTGCCTATCTCCTTGTCCTCAACAAAGAGATACGGGGGATTTACATAGAGGATGTTGAAAGCATCGGGGTCGCACTTGAGAAAGCGGTAGTCGGTGTACAGCGAGTGACCAAGAGGAAGGCACTGGCGAAGTTCCTGGGCGCGGTTGCTATCTAACTCCACCCCATAAGCATCGAGGCCGATGCTGGTGGCAAGCGCGGCCACGGCCGTGCCTTCACCGGCGCAGGGGTCGAGGATGCGGCCGCCGTGAGGTGCGGTGATGTGGCTGGCGAGGAGCTGGGTGATGACGGCTGGCGTGGGATAGTAGCCAGCCTTTTCGATATTGGCTAGACGGGTCATGGTTAGCCTCCTGAAGAAGAAAATGGGACGCGGACGAACACGGACGAACGCGGATGAATGTTTTCAATGGGGTTAAGGCGTTAGGCTTATTTCACCACGGGCGAGACCTTCCCGAATGCGAATGCGCCAGGTGTTTTCATTTGTGTTGACGAGGTAGGCGGCGTGGGCATCGTTTTGGCTGGCTACAGTGATGGGGACGATGTGGAGATATTCCAAACCACGGAACCAAAGGTAATCTGCCCAAGCTGGCAAAAGCGGGGTGGCAAGTGCTTTGTTGAGGAATAGATAGAAAGTGTGGGAAACGGCCGTTTGTGGCTGGTTGGTTGGCGTGATGAAATAGAGATGCTTGTCGGCCGGTGTGACGGTTTGGTAGCTGGCCTGTTTGTGGATGATCCACATTTCGAGCCAGTTGCAGGGGAGCATCTTCTTCAGGGTGATGTGGTGCTTAGAACCTTCTAGGGTGATGTATTTGCCCAGGAGAAAATGACTGCTGCGGTTGTTGTTCATGAGAGCGGCCCAATTTGCTTTGACGGCTTGTTCGGGGCCAAACATCTGCAGGGCGACAAGGGTGTTTGCGGCGGGATGGGTGATGACGGTGGGAGCATAGACAGACTGACCGCTGGCAAGGCGAATCATGAGGCGGTTTTTTGGGTCACGTGTTACTGACATTGCTTTGTCTTCCGACGTTGCTTTTTGGCTTTAAGGGCTTCGGCACGGCTGGCGTAGGGGCCAAGGTAATAGACGTGGCCGCTTGGCAGCTTGATGACGGCATAGTAGTCTTTGCCTTCGATGTAGATGCTCTTGGACATGATGGGGTTCCTCCTGAGAAACAAACAAATAAGGGGGTCGTAACATCTGGCCAGATTTACGGATGATCGGTTTCATTTCAGCGCTAAGAGCAAGGGCGTATTGCATACGCCCCTACCGCACCGTACAGCGTCTAACCAAACCGACAAAGACGTTTCCTGAATCGGGTGCTGAGTTTTGCCTAGACCGATGAGCTTGGCGGTGCTTGCAATCTCGTCATGCAGATTCTTAGCGGTCGGCCGCGCCGCATTTGGTCACAGACTGCATTGCAAACGATGTGCCTGGCTCATCAGCATGGGTCGGCAATTTCCCATGGACGGCCGTTAAGAAACGGCCGTTTCGCCTGTTCGGTTAGATTTGCAGCGTAAGCTGCTGCCAGCGCGGAGCAATGCGCTTGAAGTGGAGCGGGAGCGGAACGATGTAAAGCTCTTTGGGGGTGTAGTCATAAACGGCCGTTAGGGAATTTGGCGGGTCGGTGGGCCATAGCTCGATGACGGGGTAGTGATAGACGACTAAGGTGCCAGATGTGGGGATGCGGTGGCGCAGTTCGCGGAGGGTTTGGGCGACGGCGGCATCGGCGGTTTTGGCGAAGGGTGTAAAGATGCGGTCTGTGAAACGGCCGTTTGTGCTGCTGATTTCGACGTGCCAGTGAGAGTAGGCATTGAGCCAGTTGCGAGTGTAGGTAATCATGGTGGTAAGCCTGTCCGCCCGGTGCCGTTCCTCGGCACGGGGCAAAGCGGGGATGGTGGGAGAACGGGGAGCGGTGGCTGAGCGGTAGGGCAGCAAGAACGGGAAGGCAGTGACCGAAGGCATTGCCGAGGTGACTGCCACTGCTGGCAATGGAGTAAGAGGCAAGCCCGACCTTGCACAAAAAGGTCGGGCTAAGAAACATTACCGAAGTTGTCCAGTGTGTAGTAATGTTTCAATAAGTTACTGCTGTTAAGCAGTGGCGCGGCGATGGCTGAAGCGGTGGGGAGAACAGGAGTACGCGGTGGGTTGTAGCGGAGGGCAGGCCGCCGTCCTCGGCGCGGCAACCGCAATAAGGATGCAGGAGTTGGCTCCCCCCCACCCTTTATTCCCCCAACACCCACAACACCGCCGAACGCACCACCGACGCATGACAGCACGAACTTTCATTACACCAGCACCCTAACACAACTTTCTCTCCCCCCTCCACCAACTTCACAATCTCTAAAACTTTCAACCATACCTCACCCCGTTTGTTCATCTCCTGCCATAGCCACCGCCGGTATTTTGGTAACGTTGCACCCGGCTTATTTGCCACTGCACGGAACGGATTGCCCAACACTGACCCCGTCCACCCCGCACATGCCCGCCCCACATAAACTAATCTCGCATCTCCTACCTTTGCCGTATTGGCTCTCATCCCTCGTACTGACGTTATCTCGATCATCATTACCTCCATCATCATTCTCTTTCTTCTTCTCCCCCCCACATACCACGGGGCATCGGCTAAGCCAATCTAGTCAAGCCCGGCGCAATGTGCTGACATACTATGGTGTTGCCTGGACGCGGAGGCGCGCCGGTTCCTCCGCGTGCGCCGCACTTTGCAGTCTATTACCTTTTCAGTCTGCGCCGCCAAATTCGGATCTTCAGTTCCTCCGAATTTGGTTTAGGCTTGACTTGATTGGTGTGCCGATACAATTGCAGGACGTGGGGGGGGGTACCCTACGGAGCATGGCTGCAGTTCTCTGCCGGTTCCTCCGGCCCTAATAACGCGGTGGGTATGCGGGAAGTGTTCCTTGTCGTGGTTGTCTATGGCGTTGGCTTGTCGAGATTGGCCGTCACGTGGGTTGATTGCGCCTTTAGGCGAACATGCTTAGTTTGCAAACCATAGGGCGGCGCGTCGGCACGGCCGGGCAAGTTCCCCGGCCGTCGCCCCGCCGCCCGTCGTATGGTGAACAGGAGGAGATAGCAGAAGGAGCAGAAACGGCCGTTAGTGGCGTAGCGGATGCGACGGCGGTGCTAGGGTGTCGGCTGAAAGCGTTTCTTGTGGCTTTGCACAAGTTCAGCTTCAGCCGCGCCCGGCCCCATCCACGGCGTTGGGGATTCCGCAAAAAAAAGCCCGCAACGACCAGAAACGGCCGTTGCGGTCTGGCATCTACGGCGATGAACCTGGCTGCGAGGCTGGTAGATGCAACGATGAACGGAGTGGGATGGCGAAGGGAAACTCGGCTCTTGTGTTGCTCAAGAGCCGAGTAACGAAACATCAGCTATCCAGTTTGTGACGATTCACCAAGCCACTGCTGTTAAGCAGCAGCCGCGATAATAAACAAGTTGCCGTCGTTGGCGATGGCAGATTGAATGCTCCAGCGGTGCGAAGCAGCGGCCACCAACTCCTGCCCACGCTGGACAAAACCAAAGAGATTGCCGTTGGCGGTGTAGGTGGTGATGCGTTCGCCATCTGTGACTTGGGTAGTGAGTACCTGACCTAAGAAACGGCCGTTCGCCAACTCTGACACCTTGGCCTTGGCCTTTTCGCGCAACGCCTGGGGAACGCTAGCCATAGAGGAAAAATGGTAGCCTTGGCATTTGAGCCAGTTGAACCAGATGCCGTTTATCTGAAGCGGCACCACCGTAGGCACATTCTCCTCAACCCAAAGCAATGCCCCTACCCGCGTCCAGACCGGCTCCCCGATAACACCAATGGCTCTCAAAGCGGAGATGGTCTTTGGGGCAAGCCCCTGCTGCCAAGCAGCGGCATCGCTGCCGCCTCGGTGGATGGCATCGGCCAAAGAGCCAAGCAGAATCCAGCGGGCGTTGTCGTCGTTCCAACCGGCTAAGTAAGCGGTGCAGTCGGTGGCAATGTCGGAAAACGGCCGTTTCTGAGCAATACCCTGCTGAAAGATGCGGCGCAACTGCTGGCCCTGGGCAGCCCACTTGTAGCCATGCTCAATCACCGCTGCCGGTGGCGCAGCCTCGGCCGAGAGCGCAGCGATTTCGGCTTCGTAGGTGGTGATGTGGTGGGAAACGGCCGTTTGCAGCACATCCAACCAATGATTGGTTGTGGGAATGAGCTGAGCCTTTTGCTTGTCAGTCAGGTTAGCCTCAATGCGCCGGAACAGGGAAGCGGGAATAGGCTTGCCCTGCTCAACAACTCGGCCAGCAGCAAAACCCACCCACCCCAACACCGGCGACAAATCTCTCGTAGACTTTACCGCCCCATCAATAACATCCTCCAACCGCGCTGGAAGATGATGAGGCAGCTTGCCGTAAAGAGCCTTGGTAAGCATGAGCATGTTGCAGTAAGCGCCGAGAGCACCACGGTTGATACGGGCTTGTTCAATCGCTGGCTGCATGGCGGCGCAGAGGGGCAGAGGAGCAGAGGGGCAGGGGAGCAGGGGAGCGGGGGAGTAGGGGAGCGATGGGAAGCGTTCCAGCGTGCCATAGGCATGGCGCACCGTATCAATGCGCGGCGGCAAATCACGGCTATCCATGGTCGGGAAAGACGCATTGCCAAAGACAGTTTGCCACTGAATGACATGGCTCTTGGCTGTCGGCCGCAAGATGACATACTCCC
Organism: Anaerolineales bacterium; assembly: GCA_020432595.1. Next base: position 29,245 of record JAGQGA010000005.1, read on the forward strand.
CCACCTGATTAGGCGACCGCCAAAGCAAAACCTTCTCCACCCCATCGTAATCCCTGAAAGGAAACACCCAAACCGCATCATCCCCATCACAACCCCCCAACACATTCACCATGTAATCCTGCCAATCCTCCGTAGAAACCCAGGCCGTAGCCGATGCCGGATCCAACTCCACCTGCCCAGGCTCAACCCGCCGCTCCCCAATCTCAGCGGGAAAGAGGTAGTAATGCCCACCCGGTACAGGGAAACGAAGATTGTTCTGCCCCTGCTGGAGTCGGAGAAGATGCTGCCGCGCCATCGCCTTAATGGTGCCAGCAAACCACATCAACGAACCGCCACTCGCCAGATACTCACCCAGCCACCAACGCTGAATAGCCTCTAACTCCGCCTCAGTCTCAAAGCGGCCAAGACGAGCCAGAAGCTGGTCAATCTTGCCAGAGCGAATGCTGTCGAGAAACAACGCACTCTCCATCTGCATCCAAGCCAACAAATGCTCCGGCTGGAAGAAAGGATACAAGTTCACCAGCGACTGCACATCGAGACGCATATCATCAGCACTACGAACCGGCTGCAGCCCAACAAAGACACGACCCTCCAGCGTGATCTCGGTCTTGGTGCCGCCTGGCGGCAAAAGCATGTCAGAAGAAAGCCAATCCACCACCAACGCATGACCCTTCTCCTGTCCCCCCTCATGCAAGAGAGTAAACTCCACCCGATTGGCAGCCTCAAGCTGCCGCCGCTGGCGGCAACTGTGACTGCCATTGAGCAAACGACTAACCAGCTGACGACTGATTAAGGCCGCTCCATCCCACACCCCCGCATCCATCTCCGACCCACCTTGGGCGAGAGCAATCTCATGAGGTTGGAAGAAAGCAAAGTAGCGATAAGGGCGCATGATGCGCGACAACCGCTTGCTGAGAACAGAGGCACCTCTCTCCATATGGAGCTGCAAACCAGCACCCGCCAGAAATTCCTCTGTCGATTGACCCGTATGTAAATCCATCACCTTATCATCCTTCACCCACCGCAACGTCGGCGAACTCTCCGGCAGTTCTTCAGAAACCGAAAAGGAACGAATCTCCCACCCCCCCGACAAAAACGGATAAACCAGTCCCCCACGCGCCGCATCATGGCGCACGACCGACTTCACTGCTATAGTAGACATTGTTACATACCTCCGTTGTATGTGACAAAGAAGCTGGTTGAGTTCGCACCTCAACCAGCTTCATTTTTTATCAAGCACCAAATAAATATCAGCATGATAATTCGCCGTTAGGCGATGGCATAGCTTCACCAAAAGTCCCCGCGCTTCACCAAAAGCCCCCACCCCCAACTGACTCCCACCCCCAACCAACTCCCCACCCCAACCAACCAAACGCCCCAGCTACCCCCCCCCCCGCACCCAACGACACCCCCCCCACCAGACACCCCCCCCCCCCCGCACCCAACCACCCCCCCGCGCAAACGCCCCCAG
>JAGQGA010000600.1 GCA_020432595.1 Anaerolineales bacterium
TAAACGAAATAACGGCCGTTTCCACAGCGAAAACGGGTGTCAAGTTGTGTGGTGAAGGTGGGCGCGAAAAACGGCCGTTTTCCCTCAGCACACCGTTGATGATCACATTCCTTGTGGGGCTGGAGGCTCACCCATTGACCCCGAGCTTCCCCAAAAATCTCCTAGCGCAAAATCAGTCCAAATAGCTCACCCCTTGTTGTCTACTTGTTACTGCGTCAATAAACAGTACTAAAGTAATGGTACTACAGTACTGTATTAAAACGGGCGACTGTTACAAAAAACATTACAGCTTCAAACAGTGGCTTTTCAGAGGTAGTACATAGTTGAGTTGTGGACATGAGTGGTAAACGGCCGTTTGCCACCCAAATCCCTCATAAAAAAACCATAAACTGTAGCTGAATAAGGGGACAAAAACTCGAAATTTATGTCAAAATCAGGTATAATTTAATGGGTCGAGAATAGCCCGTTCCCCTTTGTTTTGGGGATTATTTTGACGAATTTTTGTATGGTACAGGCAAGCTAATTCACTCTTTTTTCTACCCCAACTCATTTGCAAATTATGATTGTTTGCCACATCTGGCGGTGTGGCATATGGCAAGGGTTGGGTGGGCATAACAGAACAATCTTTCGCCTAAACATTTGCAGGCACTGTGCGTTTGACGCAACTGCCGGAGGTACTCTTGGACATCGGTACTGTAAACACAATTGACATCAATCAGGAAATGCGTAGCTCGTATCTGGATTATGCCATGAGCGTGATTGTGGCGCGGGCCTTGCCCGATGCCCGTGACGGGCTGAAGCCGGTGCATCGGCGGATTTTGTATGCCATGCACGACATGGGGATTCGCTCGAACACGGCGCACCGCAAAAGCGCCCGTATTGTGGGTGAGGTGCTGGGTAAATATCATCCGCATAGCGATACGGCCGTTTATGACTCCATGGTGCGGATGGCGCAAGATTTCTCCATGCGCTACATGCTGGTAGACGGACAGGGGAACTTTGGCAGTATTGACGGCGACAACCCTGCCGCTATGCGTTACACCGAAGCCCGGCTGGCCGCCATTGCCAACGAACTGCTGGAAGACATTGACAAAGAGACCGTTGATTTTACCCCCAACTTTGACGATACCCTGCAAGAGCCGGATTTGCTGCCTGCTCGCCTGCCCAACTTGCTGCTCAATGGGTCGGCCGGCATTGCCGTGGGGATGGCAACCAACATTCCTCCCCATAACCTTAGCGAAATTTGTGATGCCATCAACTACCTGATTGACCGCTTTGACGACATTGAGGATGTGACCCTGGATGAACTGATGCACTTCGTCAAAGGGCCAGACTTTCCCACTGGTGGGCTGATTGTGGGCACCGAAGGGATTCGCAACGCCTTTGCTACCGGGCGCGGGCGCATTGTGATGCGCGCGGTAGCAGAAATTGAAGAGATGCCGCGCAACCCCAGCCGCCAGCAAATCAATGTCAAGGAAATTCCCTACCAGGTCAATAAGGCAATGCTGATTGAGCGTATCGCCGAACTGGTGAACAAGGGGATCATCACCGACATTTCTGACCTGCGCGATGAATCGGACCGCGACGGGATTTCGATTGTTATTGAGCTAAAGCGCAACACGCAGCCGATGAAGGTGCTGAACCAGCTTTATAAGCACACCCAACTGCAAACGACGTTTGGGGTACAAATGCTGGCGCTGGTGGACAAACAGCCCCGGTTGCTCTCGTTGAAGCGGGCACTGCAAATTTACATTGATCACCGCACCGAAGTGATTGTGCGGCGCACCCAGTTTGAACTGGATAAGGCACTGAAGCGGCAGCACGTTTTAGAAGGGCTGTTGATTGCCCAGGCCAATTTGGATGAAGTCATCAACACCATTCGCCAGTCAGCCAGTGCTGACGCAGCGCGGACGGAGCTGATGGAGCGGTTTGGGCTGACGGAAATTCAGGCAACGGCGATTTTGGATATGCAGCTGCGGCGGCTGGCGGCGTTGGAACGACAGAAGATTGAGGATGAATACAACGAAGTGACGGCTCACATCACCTATTTGCGCGGCTTGCTGGCCGACAATAAGAAGATTTTGGCACTGATTAAAGAGGATGTTACCGAACTCAAGGATAAATACGGTGACAAGCGGCGCAGCGAAATTGTGATGGGGATGGAAGCCGACTTCAACATGGAAGATTTGGTGCGGGACGAAGATGTTTTTGTCTCGATTACGCGGCGCGGCTATGTGAAGCGCACGCCGGTGACGGCGTACCGCAAGCAGGCACGGGGTGGCAAGGGGCTGATTGGGATGAGTACGCGGGAGGAGGATGAGCTGGAGCATTTGTTTACGGCCGGCACCCACAACACCATCCTGTACTTCTCGGACAAAGGTAAGGTGTATGCCGATAAGACGTACCAGATTCCCGAACTGGATCGGACGGCGAAGGGGACATCGCTGATGAACATTTTGCCGCTGCTGCCAGACGAGAAAATAACGGCCGCTTTACCAGTACCCTCCTTTGACGATGCCGAATATTTGATCATGATCACGCGCAAGGGGCGGATTAAACGGACGGAACTGAGTGCCTTTGCCAATGTGCGCCCCAGTGGGTTGATTGCCCTGACGCTGGATGAAGACGACAGTCTGGGGTGGGTGAAGATGACGGAAGGGGAGCAGGATGTGATTTTGGTGAGCGAACAGGGGAAGGGGATTCGCTTTAGTGAGGAAGATGTGCGCCCAATGGGGCGGGCGGCGGCGGGCGTAAACGCCATGAAGCTGGATGATTGGGACAAGCTGGCCGGGGCGGACGTGGTGACGGAAGGGGATGACTTGCTGGTGGTGACGGAGAAGGGATTTGGTAAGCGCACGCCATTGGAAGATTATCGGCAGCAAAACCGGTATGGTCAGGGGGTGCGGGCGATGATTTTAACGCCAGAACGAACGGGACGGATTATTGGGGCGCGGGTGGTGACGGCCGGGGATGAGGTGACGTGTATCTCGACGACGGGCATCATTTTACGCACCTCGGTGGACACAGTTTCGCAGCAGGGTCGGCACACGCAGGGGGTGCGGGTGATGGATTTGCGTGAGGGGGACGCGGTGGCTTCGATGGCGGTGGTGCGCGAGGGGCATTTGTCGGGGCAGAAGGGGGAGGAAACGGCCGTTAATGGCACCGTTGAGACAGTGGTGGAAGCGGGGGTGGGGGAAGAAACGGCCGTTATTGATTAATCTGAGTACCCAGGGCAAGGCGGGCGACGTGCCTTGCCCTGGGCATAACCTCATCCTGTCGCAATCCTACCGATTCAACAACATTATTTGGGCTGGATAGAGAGGGATAGGTTTCCCCTCGCTTATGCCGCTAAACATGAGAACACCTTTAACCCCATCTCATCGTTATCTTAATTTTGCCTTCTAAACTGCCAGACTGTACACACATAACAACAGGTTGTACAGGATCATTTTGGGAGCAAAAAATGAAAATGAGTAATGGTATTATAAAGGTAATCACTCGACTTTGGCATCATTAAGTTAGGTAGCCATTCGGGGTAAACAGACCGAAAGCAGAACCTTACCAATTGAATAG
>JAGQGA010000601.1 GCA_020432595.1 Anaerolineales bacterium
GTAGTGAGTTGTACGCCTTTTTATTTGTTTTATATTTTGTTGTAAGTTCAGGTGTTTCCTGGTACAGCCGCCGTCTAGAAAAGAGAATGGGGTTGGGTACCCGCTAATTTGAGGAGAAAAACGTCATGGCTATGATGCAAGGTCCGTCTGCGAGTAACGTTGAAGATATTGTTGTTTGCCGCAACGTTCATAAATGGTATGGTGAGTTTGAGGCACTAAAGGGTGTTGATCTGGATGTCAAAACGGGCGAGGTGATTGTTATTTTAGGGCCATCTGGTTCTGGAAAGTCAACGTTTATCCGCTGTTTGAACCGTTTGGAGGAGCATCAGGAAGGGCGTATTATTATTGATGGGATTGAATTGACCCATGATTTGCGTAATATTAATGAAATTCGCCGTGAAGTGGGGATGGTGTTTCAGCAGTTTAACTTATTCCCACATTTGACGGTGATGGAGAATATTACGCTGGCACCCATTCACGTGCGGAAGTGGTCGCGGGAGCGGGCGGAAGAACTGGCGATGCAGTGGTTGACGCGGGTCGGTATCCCTGAGCAGGCGGAGAAGTACCCAGGGCAACTTTCAGGTGGACAGCAGCAGCGGGTGGCAATTGCGCGAACGCTGACGATGCAGCCGCGTATTTTGTTGTTTGATGAGCCAACGTCGGCACTTGACCCGGAAATGATTAAAGAGGTGTTGGACGTAATGCGCGACCTGGCGCGGGGTGGGTATACGATCTTGGCGGTGACGCATGAGATGGGTTTTGCGCGTGAGGTAGCGGATCGGGTGATTTTCTTTGATGCGGGTCAGATTGTGGAGACGAATCATCCGAGTGAGTTCTTTACGAACCCGAAGGAAGAGCGGACGAAGTTGTTCTTGAACCAGATATTGCATCATTAATCTGGTTTTTTAGGAAGAGAATGTGGGAGAAGAAACGGCCGTTTTACAAAACGGCCGTTTTTTATTCCCATGCCACATGGGGTCGTAGCTCCCGACAGCGAACCACCAGCTTGTCCACCATGCCGTGACGACGGCAATAAGCCACCAACTCCCGTGCCGAGTCGCCCAGCGTTTCCCCAGCAATCTCCTCATGGTTGATCCCAAGGTCGAAACAAAGATTACGTAACTCACTTTGGTTGAAATAAATCATGAGCTGATCGCGGAGCTTACTCAAATACATGCGCTACATGCCTCTACAGAATAGGTCGCTACTGCTGACAATACAATAAAGAACTTATGTTCTAATATTAACGAAAAATGTTGTTTTGGCAAGTAATGTCACAGGAAAAACGGCTTGACACAACCCTTTCTTGGGCTACACTTTCTACTGAATTTTGTGATAGAAGTAAGAAAACTGACCTTTACTACATCAAGAAGGCAGAGAATTTATAAATAACCTTCTTTGTTAGGAGAAAACGATGGGTGAATTAACGATTAAAGTCACTGATGAAACTTTTAAGGCCGACGTGCTGGATTCTAATGTTCCGGTACTGGTTGATTTTTGGGCCGAATGGTGTGGCCCGTGCCATATGATTGCTCCCCATGTGGATGCGATTGCTGAAGAACTGAAGGGTAAGTTGAAAGTAGCTAAAGTAGATATTGATGAAAACCCGGCTGTTCCTGGCCGTTATGGCATTGTAGGCATTCCAACCTTGATGCTTTTCCAGGGCGGAAAAGTGGTAGAGCGCGTGACCGGAGCATTGCCCAAAGGGCGTATTTTGGCACAAATTACACCCCATTTGGAAGATTCCAAGCATCATCATCAGCACAAGCACTGATATTGCTTTCCCTAAATTGCTTTTTTTAACAAAAGGCTCGCTTCATGAATTAACGAGGCGAGCTTTTTTATTTTTGGTATTTGACGGATTTAGCGGAGGAAAAAATGGAAGTTGCAATTATGATTGAGGGGCAACATGGGCTGACGTGGGAGCGATGGCAGCGAGTGGCGCAGGCAGTGGAAGATTTGGGGTTTGCCGGGCTGTACCGCTCTGACCATTACACCAATGCCAACCCGCCCGACCTGGATTCGCTGGAACTGTGGGTGTCGCTGACATGGCTGGCAAGTCACACCAAGCGCATTGAGTTTGGGCCGTTGGTCTCGCCCGTTTCCTTTCGCCATCCGACGATGACGGCGCGGATGGCGGCGGCAGTGGATGATTTATCGGGCGGACGGCTGATTTTGGGGTTGGGAGCCGGCTGGCAAGTACGAGAACACAATAATTATGGCTGGGATTTACTGGACGTGGCTCCCCGTTTTGCCCGCTTTACCGAAGGGCTGGAGGTGGTTACGCAACTGCTCAACAGCGACACGCCGGTTGATTTTGCCGGGGACTATTACCGCCTGCAGGAAGGAATTTTGCTGCCGCGCCCGCAGCGCAAGGGCGGGCCACCCATTTTGATTGGTGGTAATGGCCCTTTGCGGACGTTGCCGCTGGTGGCGAAGTATGCCAGCGAGTGGAATGGGGTTTATATTCCCCCGGCAACGTTTGCGGAACGGAGTGGGCAGTTGGATGCGATGCTGGTGGAAAACGGCCGTTCTCCCCAAAGCGTCCGTCGCTCCCTGATGACCGGCCTCATTTTTGGGGCAACCACAGCCGACGTGGAAGCCAAACTCACCCCGCGCAACCTCACTGCAGCCGCTGCCCGCGCCCGTGGCGTGGCCGTTGGCACCCCCAACGAACTGGTGGCGCAGCTTGGGGAATGGGCGGCCGTTGGCGTGCAGCGCATCATGCTGCAGTGGATGGATTTGGATGATATGGATGGGCTAGAGCGGTTAGGAACGGCCGTTTTGCCGCAAATGAGATAGCCCTACAACCACGGCCAAACCACATCATTTACCGACGTTGGGGGTTGGGCATTGGCATACAGCTCCCACGTCTCCACATGCGTTACCGTTTCGCCCGGCGCAAGCTGGCAAAGCGGAGCCAGCGATTCTAGCTCGATGAATTGGTGATTGACGTAGATTTCGGCATTGCAACCCATATCGGGGTGGGGCAAATTGGGCTGCACCCCAAACCGTTTGCAAAACAGCGTGCTGCCGCAAAAATAGGCCAGCCAGCCGTGGCGGTTAAAGCTGCCGAGCTTGAACGGGGTGTTAACAAGATCGGTTGTGATAAGGATGTACTCGTTGCCTAACTGCAGGCGCGGGTCGTTGAGGTTGCTGTAGGGCCAGAAAATGAGGTTGCGGTTGGGGAGTAGGCCGTCGGGGTCAATGGCACCAACCTGCTGGGGAAAAACGGCCGTTCCGCCCAACCTCATCTGTGTAATTGCCCAAGGAGCCAGTTCCACTCGCCATACCCCTTCATTGGTCAGCCGATGGGTTAGCGTGACGGCGGCGCGGGTAGAGTCGAGGGTAATTTCAATTTCCTTGCGAATGCCGGTAGCGGCTTCGATAGGCTGGGTGAGGATGGCTCCATCAGGCGTGCAATTGAAGATGAGTTTGCTGTCGTCGGGGACATAGGTGCGGTTGAACTGTTCGGGGGCGTGCCACAGCCGGTGACCACCGCGAAAATGGTAACGGCCGTTTACCGTATCGGCAAACCCCTCTG
>JAGQGA010000602.1 GCA_020432595.1 Anaerolineales bacterium
TCACCGTCATCCGCAAATCCGCCTCCGGCCGCAGTTGGTCAAGCTGCGTTTGCCCCAAAAACTGGGCATACTGCGCCCGCACAATGATATCTTCCGGGTCGTCGTCCAGCGTCAGCGGCACCTGGGTCTGAATTTCCGTCACATAGGCCGAAATAGTTTCGTTGCCCAACTGCCTCGCCACCGACACCCGATGGTTGCCGTCGCGCACAAAATATGCCTCGCCAATTTTGTAAACATCAATCGGAGGCCAGCCCCGCATGTCCAAAACGGCCGTTTTTACCCCCGCCCAACGTCCCTCATCACTATCCTTCTTCGGCAAAAAAGTGCGCGTAAAATCCTGGTAGCGCCCCACGCTCCCCACAATGGCATCCAACGGAATCTCCTGCAACCCGCGACCAACCGAATCAACTACTTTAAGCTTTTCGATGATTTGATCATAGGCCAGCAGCTCATTAGAACGGCCGTTAACTCGGCTCAAAAGCTGCTGCAGCGCCGCTTCCCGTCGCGCCCGCTTAAAATCCTGCACCGCAATCTCATAATTCGTTCGCGTTGCACCCACAATAAACACCTTCCTCAACGTAAAATAGACCGTATATTTTACCATAATTGTGTCGGAACAAGTTACAAGTTACAGGTGGCAAGTCCCGGTTGCAGGCAAAACCTGCCACCTGCCACCTGCTACTTGTCCCAATCAGTGGCAAAAACGGCCGTTTTGCGTTTAAATTCCCTCATGCGTCTCGCCATCATCTCCGACATTCATGGAAACGGCATCGCCCTCGACGCGGTGCTGGCTGACATTCAGCAGCAGCAGGTTGACCGCCTCATCTGCCTGGGCGACATTGCCAACGCTGGCCCACACCCCAGCTATTGTCTTGATACCATTCGCCAGGTAGCCGATGTGGTCATTCAGGGCAACCACGAACTCTATCTGCTCGGTCAACACGTCTCCAACGACATTGACACTAGCCCCATTTGGAGCGGGCTGCGCTGGATACGCAGCCAGCTACGCCCCGATCAATTCGACTATATGCGGCAGCTACCCTATTCATACTGCTGGGCGCAACCCGGCAGCCAGCCCACCCTGTTTACCCACGGCTCCCCTGCATCCCAATTTCTCGGTTTTTCCCCTGAAAACGACCATAATGCCATTGTGCAGCGGCTGCACGGCCACGACAACCTCACCCTCTTCACCGGCCACACCCACCGCCAGTTCTACCGTTCCTGGTCAAGCTGCCGGATTTGCAACGTGGGTTCCGTAGGCATGCCGCTCGACGGCACGCCAGAAGCCAAATATGTGGTTGCCACCTGGCAACGGCAGCAGTGGCAAATTCAGCTCCGCAGCGTGGCCTATGATTGGGACAAATTGATGGCCGCCTTTGATGAGGTGGGCTACCAACAGGCTGGCGGTGTGATCACCGCACTTTTCCGCTACCAAATGCTTTACGGGCGGGACGTGGTGTGGCAATATTTAACCGAACTCAAACAGCAAGCGGAGCTTCTTGGCATCACCCAGGCTGAGTTATACCCCAACTACCCGGTGCCGGCCGACTTGCAGCAGTGGATTAGGTAGGGCCATTTTACAAAATTGTCCTACAAGGAAATCAGATGCAAAAAATTACCCACATCATTGCCATTGTGTCATTAACGGCCGTTCTTCTCCTCGCCACCATTCTCCTTGCCAACCAAGCGCAGGCTGAAACGGCCGTTTGGAGCCGCAAAGTAGATCCGTGGGTGCTAGAAACGGCTGTTGCTAACCAGCCCACCGAATTCCTCGTTCAGCTTACCGAACAGGCCGACCTGAACGGCGTGGAGGCTTTGGCAACCAAAGAGGAAAAAGGGCGGTTGGTTTATGAACGATTAACGGCCGTTGCCCAGCGCACCCAGCCCCCCATCGTCGCCATCCTCGCAGCCGCCCAAGCCCCCCACCGCCGCTACTGGATTAGCAACATGATTTGGGTGCGTGGCGATGCCGCTCTGGTGCAGCAGCTTGCCCAGCGTGCCGATGTCGCCCGCATCGTCGCCAACCCCGCTGTACAAATTGACCCGCTGGAAACCCCCAGCCGTGACGCGCTGCTGCAAGCCGCCCAAGGCATTGAATGGAATCTGCAGCAAGTCAACGCCCCGGCCGTTTGGGAAGCGGGTGTAACAGGGCAAGGGGTGGTAATTGGCGGCCAGGACACTGGCTACGACTGGACACACCCCGCCCTAAAAAACCAGTATCGCGGCTGGGACGGCACCACCGCCGACCACAGCCTCAGTTGGCACGATGCCATCCACAGCAACAACCCCAACTCCGCTCCCGGCAACGTTTGTGGCTTTGACAGCCCTGAACCGTGTGACGATTACGGCCACGGCACCCACACCCTAGGAACAATGGTGGGCGACGACGGCGCGGGCAATCAGGTCGGCATGGCTCCCGGTGCCCGGTGGGTTGGCTGCCGCAACATGGAAGACGGCTGGGGAACACCCGCCAGCTACAGCGAATGCTTTGAATGGTTTGTCGCTCCCTACCCACCCGGCGGCGATCCGCTGACCGATGGCGACCCCGCCCAAGCTCCTCACGTGGTTTCTAACTCCTGGAGCTGCCCCACCGTTGAGGGCTGTACCGACCCCAACATAATGTTGGCAGTAGTAGACAACGTGCGGGCGGCAGGAATTATGACGGTGCAGGCAGCCAGCAACCGAGGGCCTGGCTGTAGTTCGGTAGATACCCCAGCCGCCATTTACGACAGCAGCTTTAGCGCAGGTGCTACCGATAGCAACGACAATATTGCCAGCTTTAGCTCCCGTGGCCCTGTGACAGTAGACGGCAGCAATCGGCTAAAGCCCGATATTTCGGCACCGGGGGTAGGCATTCGCTCGACCATACCGGGGGGGGGCTATGGCAACAGCAGCGGCACCAGCATGGCATCACCGCATGTGGCGGGGCTGGCTGCGTTGCTCATTGCGGCTAATCCGTCGCTGGCAGGGCAGGTGGATGCGATTAAGGAGTTGATGCGGCAAACGGCCGTTCCGCGCACAACCAATGAAGGGTGTGGGGGAGATTCAGAAACGGCCGTTCCCAACCACACCTACGGCTGGGGACGCATTGACGCTTGGGCAGCCTACCAAGCCAGCCTGCCTCCCACGTTAACTCTGACCAAAAGTGCCAACGCCGCCACCGTGCGCCCCGGTGGTCTCATCAGCTACACGCTCACCGTTGTCAATAACCATCCCAGCCACACCGCCACGACCCTCTTGCTCACCGATACCTTACCCAGCGACACGACCTTAATCAGTGCTACCGTACCCTACACACAAACGGGAAATCTGATAAGCTGGGGACAGCCAATCTTAGCGGGCGGCAGCGGCTGGCAGGTGGAACTGGTGGTGCAGGTAGCAATGACAACGACGTTGCCGTCTATTGAAAACCTGGAATATGGTGTGGGCAGTGCAGAGGTAAAGGTCGTGCGAGGTGAAGGGGTAAAAACGGCCGTTTTGCCCTTCTACCACCTCTACCTACCCGTTATAAGATAGTAATCAGTAAACAGTAATCAGTAAACAG
>JAGQGA010000603.1 GCA_020432595.1 Anaerolineales bacterium
TCGAGCCGCGTTAGCAGCGAACAAATGGCAACGCTGGACATATGACAATGCGCCCCAGAGCCGTCGGTGGCGTTGATGGCATCACACACATCGGTCAAAATTCCCGCCGCTTTGTATACCTCTTCGGGGTCAGCGCTATCAGGTGGGTTCAGTTCGGCCGTTACCGCAAAATGCCCTGCCCGCAGTACCCGCTCCAGCCGCCCCGGTGATTTAAACTCCTCTTGGTTCATCCCTTTTATCCCTCAAAATATATAAATGATATAACACAGACAACCATAAAAAATTAATTTGCCTGCTTTGGATAAGTACCGTCGGGAATGATGGCGATATTGCTTAAGCCAACCCACGCCTTTGGCACCTCTTTGTCCACACCAGTGAGCATGTTGAGCCAAGCGGATTTGCCCTCAAGCTGGCGGTTGACCGGTGGGTTGATGTGCATCATCTCTTCGCCAAATTGTGCCATTTGGGTGGAGCGTTCAAACGCCTGTACCCAAATGCAGGGCTTGTCGGCAAAGACCTCGCAATTGCCGTTGGCACGAACACCACCACAAGGACCATTGCGTAAATTCTTCGGACAGGTCATGGGGCAGGTCATGCCGGTGGAATGCAGCACACATTGCCCACACATACGGCAATCAAAAATAGCTCTTTTCGTCCATTCTTCTGGTTTTCGCAGCACGCGGTCTACGTTTTCATACCCAATCCGCGAAATGACGGGGTCTAGCCACTCCACCATGTTGAGCGTGGAGCTAAATGCTTTTTCCAACAAACGCGGATGGTTTTGCAACCATTGTCCAATCCCCATAAGATTTGGTCAGGGGTTAACGGCCGTTAACCCCCGCATGAACAACCATTTACCCACGACGACGACGGCGACTCCGCCGTCCATCCTCGCTTTCTTCCTCAGCCCCATTGCTTTTGGTTTTGTTGAGCTTTTCAAAATAGGCCAAGGACTCCGCCATCGCCGCAATGTGGGCTGGTGAACTGCCGCAGCAGCCGCCAATCAATTTTGCCCCCAGCCGATGTACCAGTGTGGCATACCCCGCCATCACATACGGCGTGCCGTCATAGCTGAGTTCATCATTGACCCACTTGGGAATCCCGGCGTTGGATTTGGCAACCAGCACCGTTTCTGAATCCAGTGCCTGCATTGCCTCAATTACACCGATGATTTCGGCCAGCCCGTTGCCGCAATTGGCACCAATGGCGGCCAACCCAAGCTCTTTCAATTCCGAAAGTGCCATCTGTGGCGTGACCCCCATCATTGTGTTGCCGTGGGTGTCAAAGCTCATCGTGGCGGCGATGGGAAGGTCACACACTTGCCGCGCCCCGGCAACGGCCGCTTTGACCTCATTCAGGTCGCTCATTGTCTCAATCCACAGCACATCTACACCACCGTCGGCCAACCCGCGTGCTTGCTCGGCAAAAGCGGCCGTTGCGTCTTCAAACGACATCGTGCCCATGGGGATAAGCAGTTCGCCTGATGGCCCAATGGAGCCACCCACTAGCACGGGATGATCCGCTTCGGCGGCGGCCGCTCGCGCAATCTGCGCTGCCGCCTTGTTTAGTTCATAAACGCGGTCTTGCAAATTGTGGAGCTTCAGCCGATAGGCAGAGCCACCAAAGGTGTTGGTTAAAATAACTTGCGACCCGGCTTCGATATAGGCGCGATGCACCTTTTGAATGCGGTCAGGGTGGCTAACGTTCCACTCTTCCGGCGGCGCACCAGATTCCAGCCCCATGCCAAACAACATGGTGCCCATTGCCCCATCAAGGAGCAGGTAGCTGTTTTCCGCGAGAAGTTGTTGTAAGCGATTCATTGTCTGTATCAAACCTCGTTTTGGGGATTAGAGATTGGAGATTAGACAAATCGCCAATCTCCAACCTCTTCTCAGAATGCCAAATAGTATACCAACTCGGTTTGATTTAAGCCCTCGCCTTAGCCCGCTTGATTTGCATAAATTTCTTGGCAGTCTCCACGGCTACGGCAGCATCGCGGCAGTAAGCATCGGCTTCAATGTCTTCGGCAAACGCTTCGTTGAGCGGCGCGCCACCAACCAACACGATGATGTCGTTGCGAATGCCTTTGTCTTTGAGAGCTTTGATGACAACGCGCATGTAGGGCATGGTGGTGGTAAGCAGGGCGCTCATGCCCAAAATGTCAGGGTTATATTCGTCAATGGCTCCCAAATATTTGTCAACGTCGTTGTTGATGCCGAGGTCAATGACCTGGAAGCCAGCCCCCTCCATCATCATGCCGACGAGGTTTTTGCCGATGTCGTGGATGTCGCCCTTGACTGTGCCGATGACCATAGTGCCAATTTGCTCTGCACCGGTTTCGGCCAATAACGGCCGTAAAATTGCCATCCCCGCCTTCATCGCCTTGGCCGCCATCAACACCTCTGGCACGAACAAAATCCCGTCGCGGAAATCTGCGCCCACAATGTCCATCCCCGCTACCAGCCCCTTGGTAAGAATGTCATAGGGAGTCATATCGCGGGACAGCAGTTCATGCACCTCTGCCTCAATCTCTTCGGCGTAACCGTCGTAGAGATCTTCCATCATCAGCTCTAAAATTTCCTCAATTGACATTTCTTCGAGGACAATTTCTTCTTCGTTATCGCTCATTTCCTGTCTCCTCTGAAAATAGGACACGGACGAACACGGACGAACACGGATGAATCTGCGTTCTGTTTTCATTCATGGTGGTCGGCGTAGTCGGTGTCGTCTCCTGTGTAAATAGGACGCTGATTACCCTGATTTTCCTGATAAACAGGTCATCAGGCTCTGAGTCCCGTTTCTTGCTTTGTTAACCGCGCACACGTCGCCGCCGCTGGCGGTCGGGGCGGTTGGCGGCAGCAACGGCCGTTTGTTCCGGTAAAACCCCCTCTAAATGAGGAAAAGCATCGCTGGCGTGGGGCAGGTGGATGGCACCCACAAACTCATTTTGGAAGTCGGGATCAACGGCCGTTTCCACATACGTCACCCAGCGCGAAATATCCACTGCCTCCTGCCGCTTCTCCCGGTTCAGCAGCGCAATCCGCGCCCCATCCCCGGCCGCATTCCCCACCGCCACCACTTTCTCCAAGTCACAGTCGGGAATCAGCCCCAAGATCATAGCGTATTTGGTGTCAATATAGCTGCCAAACGCCCCCGCCAGCACAATTTTGTCCACCGCATCAATCCCGGCGCGGTTCATCAACAACTTCGCCCCAGCATACAGTGCCGCCTTGGCAAGCTGGATATTGCGTACATCGTCTTGCGTCACTATGATTGGTTCGCCGGTGGTCGTTTGCTCTGCCGTCGCCAAAATATATTCCCCCCGCCGGCCGTTCCACTGAATGCGGTCATGCACCAGGGTGTCGTCAAAACGGCCGTCGGGCAGCAAAATCCCCGCCAAAAACATCTCTGCCACTACCTCAATAATGCCCGAACCGCAAATCCCGGCCGCCAAATGCTTCGGCTGCTCTTCCAATGGCACATCCAGCCCAATTTGCCACTCGTCCGACCAACGCTCCTCGCCAATGACGCGGAAACGGCC
>JAGQGA010000604.1 GCA_020432595.1 Anaerolineales bacterium
CCAACAAACCGAGGATGCTACCTTGTACACGGCCAACATCGGCGATGGCAGTGCAGCCCCTACCCTGACCGAAATCTACAATCACGCGACGCGGGTACCTTTTTATCTTTACTGGTCGCCTGACAATGAAAACGTGACCTTTCTTTCTAGTGCCTCCAATTCCCAAATGATGCTGCAAATGGCGGCAACCAACGGCGAACGCACGCAGGTATTGGACATTGGACAGCCCCTCTACTGGAGTTGGGCACCGGATGGACAACAATTGCTGATGCACATTGATGGTGCCACAGGGTTGGAACGGCTGTCGTTTTTGACCGTTAGCGGCAACGTCGTTGAGCAAGGGCTGTCCTATGGACAAACCCGGTTTCAAGCTCCGGCCTGGTCGCCCGATGGCAGCCGCATTTTGCTGGTCGGGGAGACAGACACAGCCGAAAAAGGAATCTTGCTCACTGACAATGAGGGGCGATTACAAGAGGTTGTGGAGCCACTAGAAGAAGATCAGGTCATTGCCTTTGGCTGGGCATCCACCAGCGACCAATTTGCCTTTATTGTCGCCAGTAACCCCGAAGCTGGGCTAATTGGGCAGTTGGTGGTGCAAGGGGTTGGCGAAAATGGAAATCGTCTGACGATAGATGAACCCGTTGCCGCCTTTTTCTGGGCACCGGATGGCAACCAGCTTGCCTATTTTGTGCCGCAGCAGCCTGATGAACCATCATCAAGCAGCGAATCGCCGCCGCTGGTGCTGGCACTGCGACTGCTGGAGGTGAGCAGCGGCAGCAAAACGACCCTGGCAACATTTCAACCTACTCCGGGCTTTGTCAATATGATCTCCTTTTTTGACCAATACCAGCAGTCAGCCACCATTTGGTCGCCAGACAGCAAAAATCTGGTGATTAGTGGCTTTTACCAGTCACCCAACCCAGAAATCTTGATTGTTTCTACGGAAAGCAACTTGCAGCCGCGTGCGATTAGCAATGGGTTGATGGCGTATTGGTCGTGGCAATGATCTGGTAAACAAACAAGATCAAAAAAGCGTGGCCGTGACCACGCTTTTTGTTTTTTAGGCGTTTGATTCTGCGCCGACTTCTTCATCATCGGCTCCATCCGTATCGGGTGGGTGGGTTGTGTGGGCTGGCAGAGCAGAAACGGCCGTTTCTCCCCCCAACACCTGCCCATTTTTGTGATGCCCATTCACCACCAGCTCACCCCGCGCCGCCGCCAACACTTGCTCTACCTCACGACCCGTTAGCGAATCCCGTTCCAGCAGCGCATCCGCAACCGCCCGCACTTCATCGGCGTGCATCTGCACAAACTCATCCATGGCTCGTTCGCACTGCTGCCAAAACCGCATGTAGACATTGTCTTCACCATGATCCAGCTTCATCTCAAATGGGTCGGTGACGGGTGGGCCAAAGTGCCCAAGCTGCGCCAGATGACGAATGTTGTGGCGCACATTTTCAAAGTCTGAGTAAGCACCTGTCCAATATTCACCCAGGAAAACGTTAGTGGCAACGTGTCCAGCCAGGTTCACCATGATGTCGGAAATGATTGTTTTAGTGGGGCGAGCATACTCCTCAAACCTGGGCACATGCTGCACATATCCCAACGCTCCGCCCCGTCCAATAATGGTGGTCCGCACAATGCGGTGTTCCGGGCGGTAATAATAAGCAGCCACCGCGTGGCCTGCTTCGTGGTAAGCGATTTGCTGCCGCTGGTCGTCAGGCATTTCCTCAATGGGACGCTCCAGCCCAAACGACTGCTCTTGAAAGGCCAAATCAATGTCGCGCTGGTTGACCAAAAAACGGCCGTCGAACAGCGCCAACCGCACCGCATCCTTGGTAATGGCCGCCATAATTTTGGCGGGAGTTGCCGATACGGTATCTTCTACGATTGCTTCCACGTCAATTGTGTTATCGTGTTTAATCTGACTCAGATAATATTCCACAATCGCCCGCCGCCCCGTTTTATCTGGGGGGGCAACCTCAATGGTACGGTCAAAGCGGCCGGGGCGCGTTAACGCGGGGTCAAGCACATCGGGGCGGTTGGTGGAACCCATAAACAGTACGTGCCAATCGCGTGGCGGCGGTTTGCGACCGCTCAACTGGCTAATTTTCTCCATAACTCGCTCCCAACGCGTCTTTTCTTCCACCCCATCCATTTCATAAAGCAGCCGCGTTAGCGCCCCGGTGCCACCGCCCATCATACCGCCCATCCCCATGCCCGTTTGCCGGCCGCCCATCACGCTCCCCCGCGAAGTCCCAACGGCATCAATTTCGTCAATAAAGGCAATACACGCCCCATACTCCCGCGCCAAATTTCGCGCCTTGCGGATAAACGAAATCATCCGCAGCACATCCATGCCCCAAAACATCCCGCGAAAGCCAGAGCCTTCGACAGAGATAAAGGCCACCCCGGCTTCACCCGCCATACATTTTGCCAGCAGCGTCTTGCCCGTGCCGGGAGGGCCATAAAGCAGCAGCCCGTTGATAAATTTGCCCCCCATCTGCTGGAACTCGGTGCGGTCATAAAGCAGGGCCAGCCACTGCTTTACCATTTCCACCAGCCGCTCCTGCCCCTTGTAGTCGCGGAAAGTAACAGACTTGGGGTCGCCAGGGCGAATCATCTCGACTTTGGTTTGGGACATAAACCAGAAGAGCGCCCCAAATTGGACGATCATAAAGACGATGGCAAAGGCAAGCTGAAGGATAATTTGCAGGAGACTGAGAACAGCGTTGAAAGCAAAGGGGCTGGAGCGGGCATAAAGCCACAGCACCACAATGAGCATGATGAACCAAAAGCGACGGATAAAACGGCCAACGCGCCGTAAGGGTTGGTTGCGCCGGGCAACAATGTCGTTGCGTCGTCGCCGCGCAGCCTGCGCCGGGTCAATTTTCTTCTGTGGCTGTCCACCATCTGCAACCGCAGCCGCGTCCGTGGTTGTTTTGTGAATCTGTTTTTCGCCCATGAAATGTCTCCTTACCGTGCAATTCGGGGTGCTGTGTCACTTTGCTGTCACGCAAGGGTCACAGAATAAGAAAAGTTTAAACTAGTCTGGATCGTTGATCAAATTGTGGTATTTTCTTTGTTATTAGATTCTCATACAGGGTACTAATCTGGCTTTTATCTACGGCCGTTTTTCATAAGATATGCGTTTGAACGAAGTCGGTCATATTGACGAAGGGGTGGCAACTGTGCAAGAATCTACATCATTAAAGGAAGGAACAATGATGACTTTGACTTATTGGTTTTTAACTTTACCCACACTTCTGGCCGGGGCATATAGCATGTATCGTTTGCTGTTATGGCAGGCGGAGAAAAAGAAACGGCCGTTACCCGCACCAGTAACTATTCCTCAAAGAGGACGCTAAACAATGTTTTTCAACCCACTTTATCTCGTTTTTGCATTGCCGGGGTTGTTGCTTGGCCTATGGGCACAATCACGGGTCAAATCTGCTTTTAACAAATACGCCCAGGTGCGAACCATGCGGAACGTAACCGGGGCACAAGTCGCCCGCGCCCTGCTCGATTCGCAAGGACT
>JAGQGA010000605.1 GCA_020432595.1 Anaerolineales bacterium
TTGCAGTTGAGGATGTTATAGACGAGGGCGCGGGCTTCTTCATAGATTCGCAGCACTTCGTCGTAGTCGCGGTAGGCATCTTCCACCATTTGTAAATCGCCCCCGGCGGAGAAGGCGCGGCCGGCGCCGGTGACGACGGCGACGGAGATAGTGGGGTCGCTGTTGATGGTGTGCCAAACTTCGGTGAGTTCGGTGTGGAGGCGAATGTTGGTGGCGTTGAGGACATCGGGGCGGTTGAGGGTCATCCAGAGGATGCCGTGGTCACGTCGTTCAAAGTGGATGTGTTGGTAGTCGGTTAGTTCCATGAGATTGGGGATTGGAGATTGGGGATTGGAGATTGTTTGAATCTCCAATTCCCAATCTCTGATTTTGCCACGATTTAAGTTTATGGCTCGTGAACAAGTTGCCTAACTGAAAACATGTCATTTCGACGAGTCTTCGAGGAGAAATCTCGCTCCCTCGGCTAGCAAGAATGGGATTTCTCGGAGGACCTCGAAATGACACTTGTGAGGACACAATTTTTACATGCGGCGGCAGCGATTGACCATGCTGCCCAGCCCTTCGATGGTAGAGGTGATTTCGTCACCGTCTTTGAGGTAGGTTTGGCTGGGCATACCGATGCCGGCCGGTGTGCCGGTGAAAATGAGGTCGCCGGGGGTGAGGGTGCAGGCGGCGGAGAGGTAGGCGATGATTTCGGGGATGGAGAAGATGAAGTCGTTGGTACGGCTGTTTTGCCAGGTGTGGCCGTTGACCTGGCAGCTAATGGCGAGGTTGTTGGGGTCGGGCAGCAGGTCGGGGGAGACGATGGCGGGACCGATGGGGCCGTAGGTGTCGTTGGATTTGCCAAAGCTGAATTGGGGTGGGGTGAGGGCGAATTGTACGACGCGGTCGGAAAGGTCTTGGCCGATGGTGAGACCGGCGACGTGGTTCCAAGCGTCGTCGGCGGCGATGTGGCGGCCACCTTTGCCGATGACGACAACGAGTTCGACTTCCCAGTCTACGGTGTCGGAGCCGAGTTCGATAACGGCCGTTGATCCCGCCAAACAGTTTTGGAATTTGGTGAAAACCATTGGCAAACTGGGGATGGCGAGGTTGGCTTCGTGGGCGTGGGCGCGGTAGTTGAGGCCGATGGCAAACACTTTGTTGGGGTCGAGGACGGGCGGGTCAAAGGCCGCGCCGTCGAGCGTGCCGTCGGGGGATACTTGGCCGAGAGAGGCGGCAAGACCGTCCGCGATGGCGTGGAGGTCGTCGGTGTGGGCGAGGGCGTGGCGGGTGTGGGGGGAAAAACGGCCGTTACTCACTCGCTCCAAATCATAATAATGGTTGCCAGAAAGCAGCACGGCGCGTCCGGCGATGGTTGCTAAACGAAAACCCATGGGGTGTTCTCCTTCAAGAATGAAATTAAGAGATTGGGAGATGTTATCTCTTGTACGCCCCAATCATATGGCAAGATAAAACGGCCGTCGAGTAAAAAAGAGGTTGCCATTGGCCGGTAGTTATGATAGCATTCTGCCTAATGACATGGCGGGTGTAGCGTAGTGGTTAACGCGTCTGGTTGTGGCCCAGAAGACCGTGGGTTCGACCCCCACCACTCGCCCAGAAGGTCGGTAACGGATGTTACCGGCCTTTTTTGTTAGCTGGGGTGGGAAACGGCCGTTTCCATTGCTGTCAGCAGCGCAAAAAATTCGCCAGAATCGGCCGTTCGCACCATTGCATCTACCTGTTCGGCCGGTAGGACAAAATCTTCCACATACTTCTTAAAATGTTTGCGAAACTGAATGAGGCCAAAGGGATCGCCATAGTAGGCCAGCATTTCCCGCAGGTGCAGCCGAATCCCCTGGGCAATTTCCGTAAATGTCAGGTCGGCCTTGTCGCGGCGGGCAAAAATCCAGGGGTTGCCAATGGCTGCCCGGCCAATCATCACGGCATTGCAGCCGGTATGGGTTTTCATGCGGTCAATGTCGGCCGGGGTTTGCACATCCCCATTGCCAATCACAGGCACGCTCACCAACTCGCGCAGCCGGGCAATTTCATCCCAATCCGCTTCGCCGCCATATTTTTGCACCTTGGTGCGGGCGTGCATGGCAATGAGTGCTGCGCCGTTGTCCTCCATGATGCGGGCAATGTCGGCGTAGTTGCGCTGGTCGTCGTCCCACCCCAGCCGGATTTTGCCCGTCACGGGGACGCGCAAATGTTTGGTCAGCAGGGAAAAGGTGTCGCGCACCAGTTCCGGCTGGGGCATCATCCCCACGCCCGCCCCGCGCCCACTGACTTTGCGGGTAGAGCAGCCCATGTTGATGTCAATGATGTCGGGGTTAAGTTTCTGGATGCGTAAAGCGGCCGTTAGGAAGTTCTGGGCGTTGTTGCCAAAGATTTGGAAGACGATGGGTTTTTCATCAGGCTGGAAATCCAGCTTGTTCCAAAATGGGTTGCGCCGCCCCAACAAGGCATCAATCGGTACGAATTCTGTGTAGTTCATGGCTGACCCATAGGTGCGGCACAGAGCGCGGTAGGGAACATCGGAATAGCCTGCCATTGGGGAGAGAATAACATCGCCATCTACAGGGACGTTGCCCACGTAAAAAAGGGCTTTTTCTTGGGTCACCATTCCCTAAATTGTAGCGCAAATGTGGAGATTATTAAATTTATTTTTGCCTTTCCCCTTTTAGATGTTAAAATCTGAATGTACTGGCTTTTGCGTAAGGCAAAGTCAAATAACCAACCATGACAGAGCCTGATATCATATTTGCCGTCGGTGGCGGCTTTAACCCCAATATTGATATACCAGTTTAGTAAACTTAACGTTTGACCACGACGTGGTGTATTGATGCTTTGTCCATGACGAGGAGGTGGTGATTCCAGTTTAATCAGGTGCAAAAATAGTAGAATATAGAACAAACAGTTGATGCAATAAAGTCGTTCTGTTTTACCGCATTTTGAGAGCTTTATCTGTGTTGTAGTATGTGAAATGGGTGAAAGTGCCCATAAATGATACATATAAAGTGCGGTAACCTATTTCCTGGAGGAAGATTATTCATGAGAACACAAGCGTTCAAGTATCTAATGTTGGCCGCAGCTTTGCTGGTTCTTGTTGCTGCTGTCAGTGCAGCACCCTCACCAGATCGTGCTATAGACGGGTCTTTTGAAGAAGCAACGGCCGTTCGGGTTGGCACTGGCATTGTGGTAGAGCCAAAAGGTGTGACAGGCTCAGCGGTTTACATTGTTCAGTTAGCCGATGCCCCACTGGCTACCTACCGTGGTAACATTGGTGGCTTACAGGCAACCAGCCCCCGTTTTACTGGTGCCCGCAAACTTGACCCCAATTCAGCGGCTAGTCAAGCATACATGGCGTATTTGGGTGAGAAACGAGCGGAAGCGATTGAGGCAGCGGGAGTGGCTATTGAACGGCCGTTAACCATCGCCTTTGAATACAAAGCAACCCTCAACGGTTTTGCCGCCGAAATGACCTCCGCCGAAGCCCACACTATTGCCAAACTCCCCGGTGTTATTCGCATCGAACGCGAAC
>JAGQGA010000606.1 GCA_020432595.1 Anaerolineales bacterium
TCAACGTTCTTTTCAACAACGCGGGGATTGGCGGCAGTGGCAAACCGTTGCTAAAACTTGATGCAGGCGACTGGGATCGGCTGATGGCTATCAACCTGCGCGGTGTCTTTCTCGGCTGCAAACACGTCCTGCCCACCCTCATCGCAGTGGGCGGCGGGGCCATTGTGAACATGTCTTCCTCAACGGCCGGCTGGGACACGATCTATGGTGGCGGCGCATACATGGCGAGCAAAGCTGGGGTCACGCAAATTACCAAAAATGTGGCCCTAGAAGCGGCTCCTTACGGTGTTCGCGTCAACGCCGTCTGCCCCGGTATCATCGAAACCCGCCTCAGTTCGGCGCAAGCCGGAGCGGGTGAGGCAGAACAGGACGCTTTCTTTGACCGTTTTCGCCAGCGCATCCCGCTGGGTCGTGTGGGACAACCGGAAGATGTAGCAACGGCCGTTCTCTTCTTCGCCTCCGATGAAGCCCGCCACATCACTGGCTCCACCCTCCTCATAGACGGCGGCCAAACCCTGCAAAGCTGGAGCAATGCCCCCCACTGAACCATACATTTGACCAGCCAAGTGAACCGTTTACAGGTGACACATGGGGTTCACCATAGCGAGTGCGTAGTGCGTAGCACATTCTGGATACGCACTATGCACCAAAAAATTATGATAAACAAAAACCTAAGATGGGCCGGCCGTAATTCGGCCAAGGATCAACTCCGTGCCAGCATTTGGTCGGCATTAGAGGAAAGTGGAGCCGGTATTGGCAAAATCTGGGACTCCATCCCCAACTTTGTTGGTGCCGAGGCCGCCGCCGAAAGGCTTGCCCAGCTACCTATTTGGCAAGCCGCCAATGTCGTCAAATCCAACCCCGACACACCGCAAATCCCCGTGCGCTATCGCGCCCTGCGTGATGGCAAACTGCTCTACATGCCCGTGCCAGAGCTGGCGCAGGAATTCCCCTTCCTGCTGCTCGACCCCGCCAAACTGTCCGCACAGGGCATCCCATTTGAGGAGGCAGCTCGCAAGGAAGGTGCTCTCAAGTATGGCCAGCGCGTCCAATTCTCCGACATGCTGCCGATGGATTTATTGGTGGTAGGCTGCGTAGCTGTGGGGCGCGACGGAGGCCGAACGGGTAAAGGAGGCGGCTTTGCCGATCTGGAGCTGGGCATTTTTCGGGAAGTAGGCACCATCCCTCCTCATGCCAATCTGGTCACAACCGTCCATGATCTACAGGTCGTAGACGATGAACGTCTGACGCTACAAACACACGATTCGCCGCTCGATTGGATTGTGACACCCACTGAAGTGATTGAGACCTACACCAGCTATCCGCAGCCCAAAGGGGTGTACTGGGACACGATTCTGGAAGAGCAATACGCAGCGATTCCGTTTCTCAGAACGCTCAGAGAACAGTTGGAGGGTAAGTGAATCAGCCCCCACTGACCCCTTCACTCACAAACCGTCCTTCCATTTGGCACATCGTCGGGGCAGGTTTCTTGCTGCGTCTACTGATTGATACCAGCGGGCAGATGTTTTACCCATTTGTGCCAAGTTTTGCGGCGGGTTTGGGGGTGTCGGCACTGATAATCGGCCGTTTGATCAGCCTGCAATCATTTGTCGGCATCTTCGCCCCTATTTTTGGCAATTTGGCGGATCGGTATGGTTATCGGCCGTTTATGCGGCTCGGCTTACTATCCGTTGGCCTAGGCATGATCGTGTTCGCCGCCAGCGCAACATTAATAACGGCCGTTATTGGCTCACTCATACTCGGCTTTGGCTTTTCCCTGTTCACCCCCAATCTGATGGCCTATCTCAGTGCTCACTTGCCTGCAAAACGGCGCTCCCGTGGCATGGGCGCAGTCGAACTAGCCTGGGGTTTGTCTGGCATCATCGGCATTGCGCCATTGGGGCTTGCCATCGCCCGTTGGGGCTGGCGCGTGCCGTTAATCGGCTTAGGTCTTGTGCTGTTGTTCGCCAGCTTTGTCCCGCTTTTCTTTCCTAAAACGGCGCACGTTGGTCATGCACACAGTTCGATCAAACCAAAACCCCAAGCCCCATTTGGGGCGCGAGCCAAGCAATTTTTTGATTTAGGCCACAAGCGTGCGGCGGCATGGGCGGCGATTCTTGGTACAACGTTAACGTTGTTTGCGGCCTCCCATCTGCTCAGTTCCTATGGGCAATGGTTGTTTGTGACCTATGGGTTGGAATCAGCCGAATTAGGTCGCATTGCTGGCATCCTCGGTCTTGGTGCATTTGCCGCCATTGGTCTCATCTCGGCCGCTGGCGACCACTTTGGCTCGTTGACCGGAGCCAGAATGGGCGCACTCGCTAGTGCTTTTACTTACCTGCTATTACCATTGCTTACCCACAGCATCAACTGGCTCATCAGCGGTTTGTTCATTGTCTTCTTTTGCTACCAATTTGCCATGGTTAACGCCATCATCCTCACCTCCACCCAGATTCCGGCGCAGCGCGGCAAAATGATGACCTTGGGTGCAGCACTTGGCACCATCGGCATTAGCCTTGCGAATTTCACGGGGCCACTTGCCTTTGCCAACCTTGGGCCATGGGGGTTGGCTCTCCCATCTGGCGTCATCATGTTTATTCTCTGGCTTATTCTTATGCGCTTTGGTCAGGCGGTTCCAGAAGCGCAATAAGCTAGGCAATGTAAGCCCGACTATGTTTGTTGAATCTTCAACCGAACTGTGGCATAGTTCGACGCAAATTTTGATCAATCCGATGGAGACAAAACATGGCGCATCCCGTGGAGCAGAAATATATTGGTGTAATTGGGTCTTCTTCTAATGTGCCAGAAGAAGTATATAAGCTGGCGGAAGAGGTTGGACGCTTGATTGCTGAAGCTGGCTGTATCGTGGTGACGGGTGGGGGTTCTGGCATCATGGAGGCCGCCAGCCGGGGTGCAAAGCTGGCCGGGGGGCTGGTTGTTGGCATTCTGCCGGAGGGGGATCGGCATGGTGCTAATGCCTATCTGGATGTGGCAATCCCAACTGGGGTGGGATATGCCTTACGCAACATCACGACGATCCGTTCGAGTGATAGCGTCATCATGATTCGGGGATCAAGCGGCACGCTTAATGAAGTGACACAAGCCTATGCCCACGGCAAGCCGTTGACTGTGTTGCAAGGCTCTGGCGGCATGGCTGACCGCTTGGCAACATTTTTACCGTCATCTGGCTATCTCGACGAGAGAGAGACGGTTAAGATTGAGTTTGTACAGACTACGAGCGAGGCGGTACGACGAGCCGTTGAACGCATTGGAACCGTGCCGCCGCCGAAGCTGGGGTTAACGCATGAGTTTGTTAGGGATCAATAGACCCATACTGAGCTAGGCGTTCTAAGTACAAAGCCCGCAACCGCTCGGCATCTACATCTAGCAAAATGTCAACCAGCGGGTCGAGGGTTCCATCGCGGCTAAACGGCCGTTGATCCACCACCGTCATTCCCGCCGAACGCCCTTCGGTCTCCACGTAAACCGGAAACCGTTTTACGGTGAAGAGGGAAGGGTCTAC
>JAGQGA010000607.1 GCA_020432595.1 Anaerolineales bacterium
GTGTCTCAATCTCCTAATGCTCACCTTTTATCCCAATAAATCAGCCAGTGCCGGTTCAACGGCCGGATAGATAAAGGTAAAACCTGCTTTTTGCAGCTTGTCGGCTGAGACGCGCTGCCCTTCCAGTAAAATGGTGGACATTTCGCCAAAGAGTAGCTTGAGGGCAAAAGCGGGGGCGGGCATAAAAAACGGCCGTTTTAACACACTCCCTATTACTTTTCCAAATGCCTTGTTGCGAACTGGCTCTGGTGCTGCCAGATTATAACTGCCGCTTGTGTCAGGGTTTTGCATAAAAAAGTGGATGGCGCGTACCAAATCATCAAGATGAATCCACGAGAGCCACTGCTGACCGCTGCCTACAGGACCACCGGCAAACAGACGAAACGGCAGCGCCATTTGTGGCAGTGCCCCGCCATTCGTGCTCAGCACCACGCCAATGCGGCCAACTACGCGCCGTACCCCCATTGCTTCTACGGCAGCGGTGGCTGGCTCCCACGCTTGGGTGACGTTGGCGGGAAAATCGCTGCCAATGGGGGCGGTTTCGGTTAAGAGCTGGTCGCCGCCGTTGCCATAGTAGCCAACGGCCGAAGCCTGGAAGAGAAATTCGGGCTTGTGGCTGGCTTGGGTAATGGCCTCGACCACGGCTTTGCCAGCGTTGACGCGGCTGTTGATGATTTCACGTTTGCGCTCTTCTGTCCAGCGACCACCGGCAATGCTTGCACCAGCCAGGTTAATGATGGCTGCGGCTCCGTTGGCAAGATGACCCCAATTAACGGCCGTTTTTCCATCCCACTGCACCACCTGCACCCCCGCCGGTGCCGCCGCCTGGTTGGGGCTGCGCGACAGCGTAACGACTTCATATCCTTTTTCTACCAGGTAAGTTGACAAAGCAGTACCAACCAAGCCCGTACCGCCGGTGATAATGACTCGCATATTCTTTTTCTCCCATCAAACTTTATCAGGAAATCTTGTTTCGATGCTGTTAATGACCTTATCCAGCCAAAATAGCACGGGCGCACCTGCCACATCATGCAAATGTTTCTTGGCCGCCTCGCTGTAAATTTGCAGATAGCGATGTAGCTGGTCAACAGGCAGTTTGTAATTCACCAATAGCCCTTCAATCCACTCAATATCGCTGCCCAGAAACTCCACATTGCCCAACATCAAGGCCGCTTTAATATTTTGCCCAAGATAACTGTTGGCTTCACTAATATTGCTGATAGGCACATTGGCTGCCGCAATTGCATCCCAAATGGAGGCTTCGATAAGCCCAAGCCGCCGTTGAAAATGCACCAGCGTTTCGCTGTATTCGTCGGTGGGTCGCTTGATGTGCGGTAAGGGTGGGCGGTTAGTCAACAGGTGCTCAACTACTTTGGAGGCCTGGTCAATTTGGGTGCCTAGGAAGTAGCCCGGAATATATTCACGCAGCTTCGGGATACTGTTGAACACCAGTCCGCCATAGGCCAGGGGAATGCCGCGATCTTGCAACAGGTAAGCCAGTTGTTGCAAGGTGGCGGCGGTATGGAGGAGTTGGGCAGAGAAGATGACCAGATGGGGTTTGGTGGTGTTGATGGTGTTTTCAAGCTGATCAATGGGGACGTTAGCACCCAAATAAACGACTTCCCACCCTTGGCGGCGCAGCAGCAGGGTGAGGAGCAGGGCACTAAAGGTGTGGTCTTCTTTGGGGGCGCAGCCGACCAATAAACGGCCGTTTCTCGTAGGCGATGGGGTAGCCGCCAGCAGCGCATCTAGCCGCCGCAGAGCCAGTGCCGAGGCAAAATGCTCCTTCTGCACCGACACCGCCCCCTGGTACCATTGCTCGCCAATGTGCGCCAGCCCTTTTTGCAACACTTCCAGACACACAATTTCCGGCTGATAAAGTGCAAAGGCCTGATTTAGCACCGATTCCGCCAACTGCTCATCAAAATCAAGACACGCATTAACCCAGCTTTGGCGCAGATCATGAATGGTTGACCCGATTTCTGCGGGCGTGGGCAGCGGCGTATAGACCACTGTTGGCTCCGGTGCAAATAAATCCAGCGGTTCCAAAAGCGGATCCTTGCCCTCCACCGTAAGTGCTTGCCAGGTGCTGACAGCGCGGCTAATGCTGAGGCCATCTTCCTGTCGTGCTACCAGCCATTTTAAGGTTTCTATGTCGCGGCGTGTATAGAGCCGATGGCCACCTCCTGTCCGCCGAGGCTGCGGCAGACCATAGCGGCGTTCCCAAGCTCGCAAGGTGTCGGGCTTTAGCCCCGTTTCCTGTACCACCGCTTTTAGGTTGAAAGTTAGTTGTTTGTGGTTACTGCTACCGATTTTTCCGTTTTCTTGCTTTGCCATTTGCTTGCTCGTTTGGTGTCAATCTATTACTTTGCCCGATTAGGACTATGTTAACATTATAGCACTCTGTTAAGGTTTTGTCCATATTTTGATCAAAGTAATAGAAACCATGCTTGCTACTTGAAATTGGCAGCCAATCAGCAAAATGCCAGTTTGTGACCATTGCCGTATCACCGGAACGGGGTTTGGAATCGTTGGCTACGATCAACCGACAGCTTTTATTTGCCCGTATAGATGATGGTATCGGGGCGAAAAGCGGCCCAAGAAAACCAGAAATGATCGCCGTGGATGATAGGTGTGAGCCGTTCGCCAGCCAGCGGCCCAGCCACGGCTTGACCCAAAATGTTCCATTGACTGCCCGTTTCGGCATCAACAACTTGTCCATTTTGCTGGCGAAACGTTAGCTTCTGTCCATTGAGATTAGGATCGAATACACCTGTAGCACCAATGTCGGTACCTTCAGCAATGGCAGCGGCACTAAGGGCGGAACTGGTGCCGCCGATATGGAAGATGACTAAATTGCGTCCACCCTGACTATCGTTGATTACGCCTGCTTCAGCCAGCACCGTAAGCGGATAGGCTACGTCAACGGCAACCTCTGCCAGGCTGACGGTGACCACGCGCTCAACGGCCGATAAACGGCCGTCTATGACCCCTGTGAACAAAAACGGACTCACATTTTGCGCCACGTCGTCATATCCGACATAAGGGTTTTGCCCATAGCGGCGGCTAAAACCTGTCTCGCGGGACAAAATACGGCCGTTGGGGTAAGCCGTGCGAAAGTCGGCAAAGCTCACAATTTGCGAAGGAAGGAAGGTGAGCCGTTCGCCCGCCAATTCACCTACGATTGCCTCCCCTGTGAACTGCTGCCACAGCCCTTCGGTAGTGCGGTCATACATCACCAGGTCGGAGTTTCGTAGCAGCCCAGAGGTGCCAAATTCATAGGTTTGGCCGTTAAGGCGGCGGTCAAAAACGATAGCAGAGTTGCAGAGAGGGCAAAAAGTGACAATGACCGGCACGTTGCCGACGGTATCATTGACAATTTCATGCCAAGTGAGAATTTGCAGGGGATAGGCGCGGGCATCGCCGTCAATTTCTAGGGCAATGATAGGTTCATTGTCAGCCAGCCAGTCGGCAGCCTCGGTGGCGGTGACAAATTGCGGGGCATCAAT
>JAGQGA010000608.1 GCA_020432595.1 Anaerolineales bacterium
GGCTTCGCTGTAGCGCGGGCGAGCCGCCAGCCGTTGAAAGCAATGTCTCTGCTTCAGCCATGGCACAACAACTTGAACTAAAGCGGCCGTTGCCAGCACCACCAGCGCCACATCTACACCCTGAATGAGGCGGCGCGGCTGTTTGAAGGGCAATAGGAGCAGCAACAACACGGTGAGCAGCCAGAGCCAAAGGAGGGGAAACGGCCGTTTTCCCCTTCGCCAACCCAACAATGCCAACGCCAGCCACACCCCATAGCTCACTACATAATGCGGCCACGGAGCCAGCGGCGTCAGTGCCTGCGCGTCCCACGCCCGAAACACGGGGTTGGTTTGCAACACCCAGCCATAGTAAGCAAAAAGCGGCGCGGCTATTACCAATGGGGCTATAAGCAACCATACCTTTTTGACACAGATAAAAAAGAACACAGATAAAGAAAATCCGTGTTTTTCCCCATCCGTGTTTACAACTTGCCCCAACCCCAGCAGCAGCGTTAGCCCAATGGGAACAAAAATGAGGAATGGCTGGACGATGCCAAGCGTGATTGCGGCTATGCTGCCTATGAGCACGAAAGAAAACGGCCGTTTTTCCTCCCACCCCACCAAATTACCCACGTAAACCAGCAGCGCCGCCGTACCCAGCGCGGCGTGGGGAAAGGTGAGCGCGGTAAAAAAAAGGTGGCTTTCAGGTTGCTTGAAGTCAACGGGGAATACGCCTAGCCAATACGGTTGCCCCAGCAAAAAGAGCAGCCAGCCTAACCCGGAGCCGGTGGCTGCCAGCAAAAAGGCTGTTTTTTGCTGTTCGCTGGGAGATTCGACAAATAACGGCACACGATCAGGGGGAAAAATCAAAGATTTCGCAGATTCATCCGCGTTCGTCTGCGTTCGTCCGCGTCCCATTTCTTTAGGGAAGAAGAGAGTAATAAACCAGGCGGTGGTGAGAAAAAGGAGGAAGGCGAAAAAAAGTTGGGCGAGATGATAAACGGCCGTTATTTCCCACCCCAACCACCGCGCCCCATGCCCCAGCACCAGATAAAACATCCCCACAAAAACCGGTTCATGCGGTTCTGGCGTAAACGGTACCGTGTAAGACCACGCTCCGGCCGCCCCCTGCCGCATCTTTGCCAAATAACTTTGGCTGTCTTCGGGGTTCATCACCAGCCCGGTGTAGACCCGATTGGGCGGGGTTTGGCTGTAGCCGAGGAGGATGGGAACGGCCGTTAACCCCACCAACAGCACACTCACCCCCACAAACCAGCGCCAGGAAAACCAAAGAGATTGGAGATTGGAGATTGACCAATCTCCAATCTCCAATCTCCAATTAGCCATAATAGCTTCCCAGCCCCGTATCCTTCGGTGCATTCGTCAACGTCACCCCCACAATCCGCACTTTGGCTTTTGCTAAGGTTTCCTTGGCTCGCTCGGCGTGGTCACGCCGCGTTTTGCCGGCACTCACCACCAGCAGCACTCCGTCCACTTTGGAGCCAAGCACCACGGAGTCGGTGACGGCTACCACGGGCGGAGCATCAAACAGCACGATGTCGGCTTGCTCCATAAGCTGGGCTATCAGTTGATCCACTTTTTTCGACCCCAGCAAATCGGCGGGATTGGGTGGTTTGGGGCCGCTGGCAAGTAGCAGGAGGTTATCAACGGCCGTTTGTTGCAGCGGCAATGCCTCCACCTCACCCAGCACCACATTTGTCAGCCCCGGTGACTCCTGGCAACCCAACAGCGTGTGCAGCGACGGCCGGCGCAGGTCACAATCTACCAAAATGGTACGCCGTCCACTTTGCGCCATCGTCACCGCCAAATTCGCCACCGTCGTAGATTTTCCTTCCCCCGGCGCGGCCGAAGTCACCACCAAGCTGCGAATTGGATGATCCAGACTGTAAAACGAAAGATTCGTCCGCAGCGTGCGATACGCCTCACTCACCGGCGAACGGGGGTCTGTCAATGTAATTAAACTCATAGTACTTAACCAAATTTTTATTGCAAGTAACAAGTGACAAGTGGCAAGTTTTGCGGTTGAGACGACTCGCAACCTGCCACCTGTTACTTGCTACCGCCTACTGATTCGGAATCGTCCCAATCACCGGAATATCCAAATACCGCTCCACGTCATCACTGCGGCGCATAATGCCCGACTCAATCCATTCCAGCAAAAAAATGACAATAATACCCAGCAGTGCGCCAAACACCCCACCAGCCGCCGTGTTTACCTTCCACTTGGGGCGATCCAACGCCGCCTGCGGGTCATCCAGCAATTCAATCGTAATACGATCTTCTTTCCGCAATTTATCATTGTTGCTATTTTGCCACTGAATGAGCAGATTGCCCCAGGTGCGGGCGATGTCGTTGCCCAGATTAGGGTCAGTGTTTTCTATCGCCATCTCAATGACAAAGCTGGAATTGTCCGAAGCAACGGTCATATCGCCCAACAACGCCCCAGCCTCCATGTCAAGCTGCATCTGGTCAATGACCTGCTGCGCCCGGTAGCTGCTGCGAATCCACTGCTCATAGCTTCGTAACAACTCCTTAGCCGCCTGCGCCTGCCCAAAATCGGTGCGCGACGGCAGCACCAGCAGCTTTAACCGCGATTCATAGACCGGGGTTTGTGCCCGGCTAAAGCCAAAAGCCGCCCCCGCCGTCAAAACGGCCAGCAAAATAATAATCCAGCCGCGCTGCCGTAAGATGCGTAAATAGTCACTTAGTTCCATTCTTTCTCCAGTGTTCGGTAATCAGTTATCAGTTATCAGTTTCACACCGATTACTGATTACCGATTACTGTTTCGGTATTTCCCCCAAAATCTCCAACCCCAACCGCGCCACTTCTTCTCGATCCCGTAATGTCGGATCAAGGTATTCAACGAGCAGCACTAGGCCAATGCCGGCCGCAAACGCCACCCCCAACCTTAGCACTAAATCAAGCTGGCTGCGGATGCCGGGGGGGATTTGGTTGACGACAGGTTGGTCGAGTTGAACCAGAACGGCCGTTTCGCCCCCTAACTGCGGCAAAGCAGCGGCGTTTTGCTCCGTCAGCACCTTAATCGCCGCACTCATCATCGCCACCAGCGTTTCGGCCTCATGGTAACTCAGCGAAAGCGTCAACATGCTGCGCGTGTTGTCCGCCCCCACCTGGATAGCACTCGGCGGCACGGCAAGACCCTGCTGCGCCAGTTCCGAGCTCACCGCCTCGGCAAACCCTGTGCCGCGCACCCAATCCGTCAGCCCATTGACAATATATTCCGATGTCAGCCAGTTGTAATACCGCTCCTGGTCGGCCACCGTCGCTTCCTCTGCCGGGTTTTGCCCCACAATAAAGCGCACCCCCACGTTGTAGACCAGGCCAGGCGGAGAGTAGGTCAGCAGCGCTGCTGCACCCACCACCAGGGCGGGAATCACCATCAGCAGCCACCGCCGCCGTATCATCTGCCAATATCGTCGTAATTCCATATCAACTGCGCTCACAATCAAAGCTGCAAATATGGCTT
>JAGQGA010000609.1 GCA_020432595.1 Anaerolineales bacterium
AAAACTGAGTGGCATCCGCCCCCTTGATGCGGTATTTAAACAGCGGCGAGCTATCAAACAGGGCCACGGCATTTCGCGCCGAAAAATATTCAAAAACGGTTGAATATTGGTACTGGGTTGGGCTGGCATACCCTACCCAATTGTCCCAAAACATCGTCTCATTGCTCTCAACAAGACGGGGATGAAACGGGGATCGTTTTATCATACTCCTAACCTCCTTCGGGAGATTGGGGATTGTTGAAAGTTCAATCTCCAATCTCTAATCTCCATTCACCAATCTCATTCCTGGTTAATCGTGGGCAGCAGCTCCTTATACACCTTCATAATGATGGATGTTGACGTGGAAACAATGCCGTCAATCGCATGAACCCGTTGGGTAATCACCTCCATCAAATGCTGATGATCGCGGCAGGTCAGCTCCGCCAGCAAATCGGGCGTGCCGGTAATTGCCAGCAGGTAGCTGACTTCGGGAATCGCTTTTAATTTATGGGCAACCTCTTCCAGCTTCCCCGGTCGCACAACCACGTTGAGAAAAGCCGAGGCGTTGAACCCCAGCTTCATATAATCGAACGTTGCCCGCAGCCGCAGCGTGTCATCATCGAGTAAACGCGCCACGCGATTGCGCACGGTGCTTTCGGCCACGTTAAGCGTCTTGGCAATATCGGTATATGGTTTTCGCGCATCTTCTTGCAATGCTTGAATGATGGCAATATCTAGCTTGTCCACAAGCCACCTCTCTTTTTTGCGAAATTAGCAGAAATTTTACAAAAATATACGAATAACGCAAAATATTTGCGTCAAGAAAGCGAGAAAGGTTCTTGTGTTGCTTGGTCTATGGTAATCAAATACAAAATGAGGGTCACGAGGATTCGCAAAATCCCTGTGACCCTCTGTGGTTCTCTGTGTAATTTCTGGACGTATGCGATACGCCCTAACGGTGCTAGGAAAGTGTCTCGGCAGCGGGCAACAATTGCTCTCGCAGCAGCAGTAGTGCCAAGCCCCCCGCCACAATGTAAATCAGCGAAGCTCCGTTCATTAGCGGCAGCACACCGATGCGGTCGGCTGTGAAGCCACCCAGGGCACTGCCCACCACCATCAGCAGGTTGATAGTTGTGCCAAATGCACCAAAAATGCGTCCACGGTATTCATCAGGGGTGGCCTGCTGCAGCAATGTTTGCACGCTGACAAAGGCGGCAATGGCAACCACACCGACCAGCGTCAGCAGCGGCAGCACAACGCTCATGATGGGGAAATTAATTGCGCCTAGGATGATAACCCCGGACAAAGCCAACCCCCAGCCAATGACTTTGCCAGACGGCAGCTTGCTGCCTAGTTGGCCGATAAGCAAACCGCCAATCAGCCCGCCAATTCCCCGCGCCGTCATCATCCAGCCAAATTCAGTAGAGCCTAGCCCCATACTATCCTGCACAAAAATGACGAGGATAGCGCTGAGAATGGCATCGCCAAAAAGGGCGAGGCCGACGATGAGGAAGAGATTGGCGAGGATGGCTTTACCGCGCACCAACTTGAGGCCGGCCAGCCACTCTTGCCACACCTTGAGCCAGGCGGAGCCGGCCGTTGTGACGGCTTCCACTGCTTTAGGTTTGCGTTCAACGATGACAAGGGCAACCAAAACGGCCGTTATTCCATACGACAGCGCATCCAGCACCACCACCGTAGTAAAGCCACCCCCCGCCAACAGCATCCCGCCAATGGCCGGGCCAATTAGCCGGGCAATGTTGTCGTTAAGCGAATTGAGCGCGTTGGCCGAAGCCAGCCGATCTTCCCCAACCAGCGTGGGCAGCAGCGCGTTTTCCGCCGGGCTAAAAAATTGCCCCAGGCTGGATTCGATAAAGGCGACGACGTAGATGACCCACAGCCATTGGTTGGAACGCGCCAAGAGCATGACGAGGAGAACGGCCGTTTGTAGCAAACTCACCACCACCATCGTCCTCTTCCTATCCCAGCGGTCCACAAACACCCCGGCCACCGAGCCAAACACAATGCCTGGGGCAATATAGGCAATCAGCAGACTGCTGGTGGCAATCGCCGACCCCGTGACAGCATAAATGTGGAACGGCAGTGCCGCCAGCAGAATCCAGTTGCCAATCATTGAAATCAGCCCGCCGACCCAGAGCAGGGCAAAGTTGCGGTTTTTAAGTGTCGTTAACATCAGACCCTCCGTGTTCTATATCCGGTAATCGGTATTCAGTAACCAGCGCAACCGATTACTGATGACAAATTACCACAAAAGGGGGGTGAGTTGTCTTCACTGCTGGGGGTGAGTTTGTGGCGGCACAGGGGTGAAAGTCGTTCACTTCAACTCGTCCCAAACGACACCCCAAGCTGCCGCAGCCACTGCCGGTAGGCAATCGCCGTGCGGTCACTGCGAAGGTGTAGTTCTGCCTGCAAATCCAGCGGCAGCAGCTCCGGCCGCTGCGACTCCACCACGGGGATGTCTTCCCCCGTCACCACATCCTGAAACGCCCGTAACTCCGCTTCCGGCTGCTCAAAACCATAGTTCATCGCCATCAGCACCCACCCCTTGGAATGCTGCTTGTCAATGGGGCAAACGGCGTAGAGGGCGGCAAAGGAGGCTCCCGTTGTTTTGACAAAGTAGGCGACCAACGGCCGAAAAACGCGGTAGGTATACGTCACATGCGACCCTACCCCCGTACCGTCGGGGTTGGGCTGCCACACGGTAATGTCCTCCGCCACTACCCCCTCCTCCCCAATTCGCGCCTCGTAGTCGGCAATTTCCGGGTGGGCGGGGTCGCCCAGCGACCCTTCATGGACAAAGGGGAAGTGCGACACGTCAAGAAAGTTTTCGATGACGCGGGGCGCGGCGGCATCAAAATGGTAGGGGCCAGAGGGAATGTTGCGGAACGTATCGTTTTCCCATTCGGGGAAGGTAGGAATGCCGTGGGCTGGTTCGCCCAACGCTACCCACACCAGCCCATATTTAATTTGGACATGGTAGACGTTGGCCTGGGCTTTGGCCGGGGGCGTTTGTTCGGGGTGGGCGGGAATGTGGAGACAACGGCCGTTTATCCCATACTGCCACCCATGATACGCACACGCCAGCCGCCCATGAATGACCTTTCCCAACGACAGCCGCGCCCCCCGGTGAATGCACAAATCCTGCCACGCCATCACCCGCCCCTCATGCTGCCAAAGCACCACATCCTCCCCCAACAGCCGCACCCGCAGCGGGTTTTTCTCGGCCAACTCCCCTACCTCTGCCACTGGGTGCCAATCGTTTTGCAAAACTAAATCACGCTCCATTTGCTTTATACATCTCTCCTTGTGGTCGAGGATTCCAATTCTCGACCTTCAATACGATCAGCTAATAAAAGATTCCCACAGCAAAAGCGGGAGTTAAAACCATTTGTCAGACAACTTTTAGATTAGAGTTGTTCCTTATTAAACAAATGGGTAAATTCTAAGCAAAAAGTGGAGTAACCCAATGAGTTTACAGATACG
>JAGQGA010000060.1:0-2086 GCA_020432595.1 Anaerolineales bacterium
GATCTTCCAGAACCTCCACACTTTCAGCAAAAAAGCCCTGGTCAGCATACAGCTCTGCCACCCACAGCATCGCCAGCGCCGGGTCACTGGTGCGCCCAATTGCCGCCTGAAAAATCGGCCAGGCCATTTCGCTTCCTTTTGTTTGTCCCAGCAAATAATCTTGCAAAAGCTGTCCCTTCCCCTCTTCCAACATCTCGGCCACGTCATCTGGCCGCACCTTCACCCCCTCATACTTCCGGTGCTGTCTCGGCCAGCGGCTCATAGTGCGAAACGAGAGTGCCAGCCGCCGCCGTTGCTGCCAGGGGCGGTCGTCCCATTCCTCAATCAGCCGCCCCAGTGCCTTGCGGTTCTCACGGATGATGTCGGGGTTGCAAAAGGCGCGGTAAATGAGATGAGCGGCGGCGGCATGATCGGGAAACTCAGCCAAAATGTCAAAGCAGAGTGCCGCCGCGTCTGGCTGCCCCATGTATGCTTCAGCCAGTAATGCAGCTTTAGCTTGCATTTGCTGAATGTGTGGCGGGTAATTTGGTGCTTGCATATTTAAACTACAGTATAATTGTCAAATTTTTGTAAAGTAATTGTAGATAATCTTCGACGATTAGCTATCTTACTGTAACATGGCGCAACGTTTCAACCATTTTGGAGGTCAATTCTCTTGGAACGCAATAAGTTAATCACCATTTTTGCCATTGTTTTTGTCGATCTGCTTGGCTTTAGCATTTTGATACCGTTAATTCCCTTTTATGCCAAGCTCTTTGCCGCCAGCGACACCGTTGTTGGGCTGCTGGTCGCTTCATATGCCGCCGCACAGTTTGTCGGTGCCCCTATTTTGGGTCGTTGGTCTGATGTGTACGGTCGCCGGCCGATTTTGCTCATCAGCATTTTGGGCACAGTGGCGGGTTTTATTATTTTGGGGGTTGCCAACTCCCTGTGGCTGTTGTTTGCCAGCCGTGTTCTGGACGGGTTGACGGGTGGCAACATTTCCGTGGCCCAGGCTTATATCACCGATGTGACGGATGAGCAGAACCGGGCGCGTGGATTGGGGATGATTGGCGCAGCGTTTGGTTTAGGATTTATTATTGGGCCAGCACTGGGTGGGCTGTTAAGTGCTTGGGGGGCAACGTTTGCTGGAGGGCTTAATTGGGAGTTTGCCTTACCGGCGTTTGTAGCGGCAAGTTTGGCGGCGTTCAACTGGCTGGGTGTGTTTTTGTGGCTGCCGGAGTCGTTGACGGCTGAGGAACGGGCAGCAAACCGGCAGCGCGGTGGTGCAAAGCGTGGTTTTAGCTTTCGGACGTTGCGAGAGGCGTTACAACGGCCGTTTATCGGGTCTCTGCTTACCGTGCGCTTTTTTTACTCCTTAGCCTTTGGCCTATTTCAAACCATCTTCCCTCTCTACGCCCTGAACCGCCTGGGTTTGGAAGCCGCACAAACAGCCTATGTGTTAACCTATGTTGGGGTTCTGGTGGTGCTGGTACAGGGTGTCTTTATTGGGCGGTTGACAGCGCGTTATGATGAGCGACGCTTGCTTTTTTATTCCACGGTCCTCATGACCATTTCGCTGTTGGGCTGGGCTTTTGCCCCCTCACTGTTAGTGCTGCTGGTGGTACTCATTCCGCTGGCGCTGGCTGGCGGCATTTTCAACACCGTCATCAATTCAGCATTAACAAAGGCCGTAACGAGAGAAGAGGTGGGTGGAATGTTGGGATTGTCGGCAGCGCTGGAAAGCTTGACCAGGGTCATTGCTCCGTCATCGGGTGGCGTGCTGATTCAACTGCTAGGAACGGCCGCACCTGGGGTAGTGGGGGCCATCATAACGGCCGTTCTTATTCCCTACACTTGGCGTACACTCATGCCCCGTATAGCAGCGTGACTGTGTCGCTTGTTGCAACGTTATACTCAAATTTGAATGAAACCTATGGTTTTTTACCTACCAAATGCCGAAAAAACCATAGGTTTCAAATTGCACGGAGTATAGAAACCTTGGCCGCGATTAAATCTGACTGCCAATACTGAAAACTCTGGAAAACGATAGTCATAAAGCCAGGGAGAGCATATCTTCCCATTCAGCATCTGTGATGCCTGATTG
>JAGQGA010000060.1:2095-14909 GCA_020432595.1 Anaerolineales bacterium
CCTGCCGATCCAGGTAGGCACGAAGGCTGGCCTGGGATTTGTCGGCGGTTTGGCGCAGGGCGTTGAAGACGAACTCCCCTTTGGCGGCTTTGGTTGCGAGCTTGGCGGCGGGGGTGAGGTCGGCTTTTTCGGGTAGCCAGATGATGAAGTCGGTAACGGCCGTTTCGTCTGTCTCCACCGCGTTCAACAAGCTGGCCTCAATTTTGGCCTTGGCCGCTGCGTCGGGTGGTTGAGCGTGGATAAGTTGGGGGGTGCTGAGGGCGAAGGCGCACAGCACCAGGAATACATAGAACTGAAAACTCTGGAAAACGATAGTCATAAAGCCAGGGAGAGCATATCTTCCCATTCAGCATCTGTGATGCCTGATTGGGTACGCATCCTTTCGACATGATGATGAATTAGCAGATTCCGCAACCCTTCCAAAAAGAAGTGGCGCGTTACCTTGCCTTTGCCATTGCCCAATTGACACAGCCATTCAATGGCTGGATGCTGGGACAGTTGCGGTTCGATTTGATAAAAATATCCCCCAATGAAAAAGGCAGTGGCTATCAGATTCTTGATTGATTCCCAATCTCTCACCTGAAATTCCTCCCAACCAACCGCATTTTTCACAAATTTGAAGACCTCTTCTATCTTTGACCGCATCAAGTAGATTCGGTAAATCCCCAGTGCTGCTTGGTATGTGACCACGCTATGGTTGGTCAACAACAGCATCGGCTGTTTGAAAATAGGATGACCATCTCGCTTCAACAGGGTCACTCGAACAATGGCATAGCTTTCCCCTGCCAAAACCAATGTACCCCACTCGATGATTCGCTTGACTTGCTCATAGACCTTGCCCTTGATTCGCACTTTGTTCAATATCTCTACTTGCTTGCCCTCCAGAGCAACATCCTTCAGTTTCACCGGACATTCTTTCCCGGCCTCATTGACCCACTTTTCCTGGGAATTGCGCGAAATCTTCAGCCGAATGACACATTTGTCCTGGAGGTCGTGGGTCATGAACTCAAACAGCGGTGCCCCGTCAAACTGGCGGTCTAGCACATGCCATATCTCTACCTCTGGGTTGGCTGCTTTGAATTGGCGGCTCACGGCTTGTAACTGTTTGCGGCTAACACGACCGAGATTGACGATCTCATCATCGGCTAACAACTGGAGCATAGCCTGTTCTCTCTCGGTAAAGACAACCTCTTCCTTCGCTTTGATCCCAGCAACTTGCTTTTTGACCAATTTGTCTAATTCAGCCTGCGTCACATAATGAGCTTCGTCCCCGTTGCTATAAACGGTAATGTCACTCAAATGCAGTTGTTTCCCATCCCCATTGACGCAGACTGTGTTGAAGGTGTTGTAACCGCTGACCAGTTTGCCTTCCAAGTCTCGCACGACTCCCAGGTTTTCCAGTTTCTCTGAGTACGCTTTGCGAATGTCGCACGGGTCGTGCAGGGCGATGACTACTTCCTCATCGCTCAAACCAGCCACACTTATTTGACGCAATGTCTCAGAAATCTTCTGATCATCCAGCACCGATTTCAGAGTGCCGTCAAAGAGTGTCTTCATTCTTTCAAATTCCTTTTTGTCGTTGGCTAATGTCCACAAGCGGGTCGTTTGTTGGCTGACAATCCGTGTGACCGTGTGCCTTATCTTGTCAACAACTCGCTTGTCATTGAATTTGGCTAATAGAGGGTTGAGATAGTCTTGTAGTTTTTCATACCCCTATTCTTCCCATAAATTTGCTGTTTTGTCACCCCCAACTTTTCCAGAGTTTTCAGTGCCAATAAAGCCGCAAAGGCACCGGAACAACGCTTGATCTTTACGTAAGTTTCCGAGTGTCTGTCTGAAAGCTGTTTGTGAACCCAATTTTCACGGGTTTTTCACGAGTTGACGACTTCCTGCTATAATGAGCAAAGTTTTACAGGCAGTTACAGTAGTTGGAACAGGTTGCTGCGAAGGAGTTTGGGCGTTGTACAATAAGTTGTACAGTAAAGAGGTGTTTAGATACCTGTTTGTTGGGCTGCTGTTTTTGGCAGCGTGTGGTGGCACGCCAGAGGTGATCCCCACGCCAATACCTTCGCCTGTGCCCACAGAAACCCCGAAACCGACGGAAGCTCCCACCCCCACTGAGGCTCCAGAGCCAACGGCAACCCTGCCCGCGACGGCGACCTTGGGGGTGGTGCCAACCGCGACGCAGAATTTGCCTAGCGTGGCGCAAATTTTGGCTGATAACGGCCGTTTTTCCACCTTCAAAACCGCTTTTGAGCAAGCCAACCTGGATGAAGCACTGGGAGATCCTGGCCCCTTTACCCTTTTTATCCCCACCAACGATGCCTTTGCCAAGCTGCCACCGGGGCTGTTTGATACCTTTCGCGCCGACCCCAAAGGCGATTTATCTGACTTGGTGCTGGGGCATGTGGTCAATGACAATCTGGCCTTGACGGCTTTGATGGGGTTAACGGCCGTTACCACCGCCAAAGGAGATCGCATTAGCATACAGCAGAACGCCGACGGCACTTTGCGGCTGAACGGTTCTGTGGCGATTGTTGGTGAGCCACTGCTGGCTCGGAACGGCATTGTCTATGTGGTTGATGCCGTACTGCTGCCAGACATAGCCGATTTGCTGCTCATGCTGCCGCAGTTTACGCTGTTGACAGAAGCACTAGATGTGGCCGGCATGATGCAGCAGCTTCATGAAAGCGGTCCCTTTACCCTGTTTGCCCCCACAGACGATGCGCTGGCCGCCTTGCCGCAGGAGATGCGCCAGCAGTTGCTGCAAACGGCCGATGCGGACAGCACCAGCTTCTTACGCAACCACCTGGTGGGGCAACAGTTGTTTCCCACGCTGATCGCCGCTGGTACGGTGCCGACGCTGGGTGATACAGATATTGTGGTAACGCTTGCCGATGGATTGGTTCACCTCAACGACACCGCCCAGTTGACCAATGTGGTGTTGCAAGCTGCCAATGGCACGATTTTTGCCATTGATGGATTGCTGACGGTGCCGACTACTCTAGCTTCCGATTCATAACGCTGTTGACAAAACGGCCGTTTTTCCCACCTTTCACCCCTATAAATAGATGCTGGCTGTTGCTATTGACGGTAATAAACGGCCGTTTGCTGCCGAAAAAAAGACCTCAACCAAAATTTGGTTTCTCCAATTTTGTGCTTAAGCCGCAAATGTAGACAAAAATACAAATTTGATATAATCCGAGATTCTGGCTCACTGGACACAAGATATCGCAGGTTGGCAAAAAGCTGTCGGCTCTGCGATTTTTTTATGCCACGGTGCTATGTCATTTGAACATCAAAAGGAATGTGGTTTATGCGTGGGTTAGAAAATTTGACGGGTTTTGAGATTGGTGCCGTCATCGTCGTCCTCATCATCTCGCTGTTGGGGATTGGTTATGCGTTTTGGCTGCGGCAGCAAATTCTGCGCCAAGAAACTGGCACAGACAAAATGCGCGAGGTTTGGGGGTTTATCAAGTCGGGAGCCAATGCCTATTTGGGGCAGCAGTTCCGCACCATTCGTATCCTGATTGCCGTGCTGACGCTGCTGCTAGCGGCCAGCGTGTGGGTGGTGGAGCCAACGGCCGAGGCCAACCGGCTGTTTGGGGCCAATGCCACCTTGGTGGTCGCCATTGGGCGGGCGGTGGCCTTCCTCATGGGTTCCATTTTTTCCTACACCGTTGGTTATGTGGGGATGAATGTGGCTGTTGAG
This sequence comes from Anaerolineales bacterium, assembly GCA_020432595.1. Next base: position 5,808 of record JAGQGA010000060.1, read on the forward strand.
GGGAATGTGCGCGTGGCGGCAGCTTCGCTGAAAGGCTACAACCCGGCACTGCAAACGGCGTACCGCTCTGGCACCGTCACGGGCATGTTGACGGTGGGGCTGGGGCTGCTGGGTGGCACGCTCATTTTTATGGTGTTTGGCGTGGCCGCGCCCGATGCCCTGCTGGGGTTTGGCTTTGGCGGGTCGCTGATTGCCCTGTTTATGCGGGTGGGTGGCGGCATCTACACCAAGGCGGCGGACGTGGGGGCAGATTTGGTGGGGAAGGTGGAAGCTGGCATTCCCGAAGATGACCCGCGCAATGCGGCGGTGATTGCCGACCTGGTGGGCGACAACGTGGGGGACTGCGCCGGGATGGCGGCCGATGTCTTTGAGAGCTTTGAAGTGACCATTGTCTCGGCGCTGATTTTGGGGATTGTGCTGGGAACGGCCGCTTCGGGGCCAGATGGAACCATTGATATGCGCTTCGTCATTTTTCCCCTTATTTTGCGCGGCATTGGGGTCATTGCCTCGCTCATTGGCAACACGGTTGTCCGCACCGATGAAACCAAGCGGGATGCAATGGGGGCGATGAATCGCGGTTTTTATCTGGCGGCGGTAGTGTCGGCCATTGGCTTTGCTGCTGTAACGGTCTTTTACCTGGGCGATTGGCGGCCGTTTTGGGCGACAATCGCGGGGCTGGTGCTGGCGGTGGTGCTGGACAAGGTGACGGAGTATTTTACTTCGACCCACTTTAACCCAGTGCAGGAGGTGAGCAAGCAGACGATCAGTGGGCCGGCCACGACGATTTTATCGGGTTTGGCGCTGGGGATGGAGTCGAGCGTGTGGGCGGTGGTGGTGATTGCGGCCTCAATTTTGGCCTCGGTCGTCATTTATGGCGGCTATTCGACGGATCCGGCGGTGCAATTAACGGCCGTTCTCTACGGTGTCGCTCTCACCGGCATCGGCATGTTGACCCTCACCGGCAACACGATCTCCATGGACAGCTTCGGCCCCATTTCCGACAACGCCAACGGCATTGGCGAAATGGCAAAGTTGAATAAACAAGCCCGCGCCATCATGGATGATCTGGATGCCGTGGGCAACACCACCAAGGCCGTCACCAAAGGGATTGCCATCGGCTCGGCCGTTATTGCCGCCGTCGCTCTCTTTGGTTCCTATCTGGCCGACGTGGGCAAGGCGCAAATCAACCTGGGGCAAACGCCGATTAGCGGCATCAACGTGGCCTCTCCGGGTGTTTTTATCGGGTTGCTGTTGGGCGGTGCCGTGCCGTTCCTGTTTTCGGCCCTGGCTATCCGCGCCGTGTCCCGCGCCGCCGCCCAAATTGTGGCCGAAGTGCGGCGGCAGTTCCGCATTCCAGGGCTGATGGAAGGTAAGGTGCTGCCCGATTATGCGCGGGCGGTGCAAATTTCGACGACGGCGGCACAAAAAGAGCTGATTAGCCTGGGCTTGATAGCTGTGACGGTAACGATTTTGGTCGGTTTTCTGCTGGGCGTAGAAGCGTTGGGCGGCTTTCTGTCCGGGATTATCCTCTCTGGGCAATTGATGGCAGTGTTCCAATCCAATGCGGGTGGCGCGTGGGACAACGCCAAAAAGTATATTGAGGAAGGTCATCTTGGCGGCAAGGGGTCGGATAATCACAAAGCGGCCGTTGTCGGAGACACGGTGGGTGATCCGTTTAAGGACACCTCTGGCCCGGCGTTGAACCCCATGATCAAGGTGATTAACCTGGTTGCGTTAATTATTGCCCCCATTGTGGTGCAGTTCCGCGCTCCCGGCCAGCCCATTGGGGTGGGCGTATGGCTGGTTGCTGCCCTGTGTCTGGTTGGCTTTGGCTGGGCCTATTGGCAAAGCAAGCGGGATGAGGATGGAATGGAATTTGCTTCTGTGCCAGCCGTCAGCCGCGTGAATGGTGCTGCGGCATCCCACAAAGCAAAACCGTCAGCAAAGCGCAAAAGTAAGAACCGTTAACCGGGGGCGGAGCCTAAGGCATCTTGCATCTTGAAAGGGTGCAAGATGCCTCCCCCATTTTCTCCACAGCAAGCCGAACCGACGACTGCCCAACAATTCCTGAGAAACTAAACTATTTTACAGCGCAAACACAAACGGCCGTTTATCATCCCACCATATTGCCAAACAATTACGACGAATACGGAACCATCTTTCCTTCATCCGCGTTTGTCCGCGTTCGTCCGCGTCCCATCAAAACACAAGGAGCATAAACCTATGTCCAAAATCGGGTTCCACATTAACCCCGGCAGCAGCAGCAAAGCCGTCGGCAGTTGGCTGCAAACCCTGCATCAGGCAGGTGTTCCCTTCTTCGTCCAAATCACCGACGACGAAGCCGCTCTTGCCCAAGCCCAAGCCTTTGTCACCGCCGAGCCACAGGTCGGTCATACGATCATCTTTCGCCGTGACCAGTTGGGGCGGCAGGGTGGCTTTGCCGAACCCGATTACGACCTGACCCCCGAAGCTGCTGCCGCCGCCCACTGGCAAAAACACCGCGCCGCTCTCCCGGCCGATTTTGACAAAGAGAACATTTGGTTGGAACTGGTAGACCGTCCTCGCGGCGAACGGCCGTTTGCCGACTGGCTCGGTCACTTTTCCGTCCACCTGGCCCAGCTTGCCCTGGCCGACGGGTACAAAACGCTGGCCGGTGGCTTTGGCGCGGGCGCACCCGACCCCGCCACCTGGGGCAGCGACGGCTGGCTGCGCTACTTTGAACTGTGCCAGCAGCACCCCGACCAGCTTGGCGTGGCGCTGCAAGAGTTTAGCCTCAAAACCCGCGACATCTGGTTTATGCGCGGTGACCACATTGGCCGCTTTACCAAGCTGCTGCAAACGTGTGACGACCATCGGATTAAACGGCCGTTGCTCTACATCACCCAACTCGGCTGGACCCACAACCGGCTGCCCAGTTCCAGCGAACAAGCGATGGCCGACGTGGAAGCCGTGGCCGATTTTTACGACCAGTACCCCGAAATCGTCGGCGCGGCGCTGTGGATGCTGGGGCGCGGCTCCGGCGGCATTGGGCGGCAGCTTGGCAAGCTGGTTGAGCCGCTGACCGAGTGGGCCACCCGCCCCCGACCCGCCGCCGATGTGTTTGAGGCCGAAGACGCGGTGGCCGTTCCCGGCGAACGGCGGGCAGCGCCGGAAGCCGCCCCCACTCGTTTCCCCATGGAGGAGCCGGAGCGTCGCGCTCTGCGGGTGCTGCGGCCGTTAAACGGCCGTTTTATCAGCGATGTCACCATTGACGACGATACCCCCATCCCCTTCGGCCAAACCTTCACCAAAACGTGGCGCGTGGAAAACAATGGCACCCAGCCCTGGGGCAACGGCTTCACCCTCCATTTTGTCGGCGGCACGGGCGGCGCGGCGCAATCCATCCCCTTGCCCCCCACCCAGCCCGGCCAGCAGGTAGAGCTTTCCGTCAACCTTACCGCCCCCAACCGCAGCGGCACCTTTTACTGGGATTTTCGCTTTGCCAACGCCAGCGGCACCTTCTTTGGCGACATCATTTATGCCCGCATTGTGGCCGTCAAACCGGCCACGGGCGGTACGCCCGATGCCAAATTTATCCGCGATGTGACCATTCCCGACGATACGCCCATCGAACCGGGGACAACCTTTACCAAAACGTGGCGCGTTTTGAACAACGGCTCTGTGGCCTGGGGGCCGGGTTTTTCGCTCCGTTTTGTCGGCGGTACGGCGATGACAAATGAGACGCGGGTGGAATTAACGGCCGTTGTTCCCCCCAACAGCGAAACCGACCTCAGCGTCACCCTGCAAGCCCCGCCCACCCCCGGCAGCTACTACGGCGATTGGCGGCTCCACGACCCCAGCGGCAACTCGTTCGGCCACCTCGTCTTTCTCCGCATCACCGTTCCCACCCCCACCATGCCCTCCCTCGCCCCCGCCATGTCCCAGCGCGACCCCCTCTGGGCGGACAAGCGGCTCGGTCACGCTGGCTCTACCAAAACCATTGGCGAATGGGGCTGCCTGCTCACCTGCCTTGCCATGACCGCCACCGCCCTCGGCCGCACCACCGACCCCCGCCGCCTTAATGATGCCATGGTCAGCAACGGCGGCTTTTTGGATCTCTACCTGACCAAGTGGAAAGCGTTGACCGATGTTTACAGCGACATTATCTACGACGGCCTCATGACCTCCCAGCCGGATATTATTGGCTATATTGATGCCAGCTTGTCGGCCGGCAATCCCGTCTCCATCCACGTAGATTTCACCAGCGCCACCCCCTATACCGACAACGACCAGCATTGGGTGCTAATTGTCGCCAAAGACGGCGATGATTATCGCATCAATGACCCCTGGCTGCTCCCCGGCCAGCAAGCCTCCCTCCAACAACGGTACGGCATTGCCGGGCAATCGCTCTGGCAAGTTATCCGCTCCGCCATCTTCTACCACTCCACCCGTCGCACCACCCCCGTCACCAACCCCACTGGTGATGCCCCAGCGCGGCTGCAAACGGGCATGAACGTCAACCCCGATGCGCCAAACTCCAACCCGATGAGCAACGACGATTTGAAGGGGCTGGACTGGGTGCGCTTTGTCGGCAAAATTGATGCCCGCCCCAACCCCGCCGACCGCAATATCGCCACCGCCTTTGCCCAATACGACCCCATCATCCGCGCCTATCAGCAGCAAGGCACCAAATCGCTCATCATTCTCAACCAGGAAACCATTTGGGGCATTGCCCCTTGGACGGGCAACGGTAATTGGGCTGGCTATGCCGACCAGCTTGCCGACGCTGCCCGCCAAATGGCTCGCCGCTACAGCCAATATGGCGCGGGCGTGGCCTACCAAATCTGGAATGAGGGGGACAAACGCAACAACCCCGCCTCTGTCTTTGTTGAGCCGGAAAATTACGCCCGCATCCTGCAAAAGGTTGTCCCCGCCATCCGCGCCGAGTCGCCGCAGTCGCCGATTATTTTCAACGGTATGGCGACGGGACCGGAGGAGACGGTGGCTTATTTGCAGCGCACTCAGGCGGCGCTAGGCGGCAATTTGCTGGTGGATGCGGTGGGCATTCACCCCTACACCCGCTGGGCGACGAAAGCGCCGTTTGATTGGGGCAGCAAATATGGCACCCTGGCTGATGCCTTTGCCATCTACAAACAGGCGTTCCCCAATCTTCCTTTGTGGATTACCGAGATTGGCGTGGCCGATGACAACGAGATTGGGCCGCAGTGGTACCGCGAAATTGGCGACTACATGGCCGATGTTTACCGCCACGTGCAGGAACGCCATCGGGCGCAGGTGCCGGTTGTTATCTGGTTTGGCTGGTCAGACTGGATGCGGAATGCCGGGGTGGTGCGCCGCGACGGCAGCCGCAAGGATCACATCTACCCCGCCTTCCGCCTCGTCCGCAACCGGGAACTGTAGACCCCGTGCCTGTGGTAGGGGCGGGATGACCGGGGTTAAAGCTGGCAACGTTAATGGCCTTTTCTCCCGGTCGTCTCGCCCATGCGCCACCCATCCACGCCACAGACCGATCACACAAGGGCGAGACGGCGCGGAGACCACGCCATTTGTTCACCTTGTGTTTACCCGCGCCATCCCGCCCCTACCCTTCTCCATTTCAAACTGAGAATTGCCGGTTCCCTTGGGATTTAGCGCGGCGCGTTTGTTGCAGTAGGTTTGTTTTGGCAGCTACTCGACAACGGTCTATACTATCCTGAACAAATCAGTTAGCATGGTAACGGGGTGAAGCCGTTTGTGAACCATCTTCTTGTGCCGCCCGTTGCCATGACCATGTGAGGCCAAAACATGGCGCGTAATCAAGCATACCGTAAAGCAGAACAGAAAATTGAAGAGGCGCGACGCACAGGGGCAACGAAACTTGACCTGAGCAATGATTTGGGAACGCCGGACGAAAAGAAGCTCACTGAATTACCGGAGTCGCTGTGGCAACTGACCCAGTTGCAGTCGCTGAGTTTATCGCATAACAACCTAACGGCCGTTCCCGACACCATCGGCCAACTCACCCAGTTGCGGGAGCTGAAACTCAATAGCAACGAACTAACGGCCGTTCCCGACGCCATCGGCCAACTCACCCAGTTGCAGACGCTGAATCTCAGTGACAACAGACTAACGGCCGTTCCCGACACCATCGGCCAACTCACCCAGTTGCAAGAACTGAATCTCTATAACAACCAACTAACGGCCGTTCCCGACACCATCGGCCAACTCACCCAGTTGCAGTCGCTGGATCTCCGTAGCAACCAACTAACGGCCGTTCCCGACACCATCGGCCAACTCACCCAGTTGCAGACGCTGTATCTCCGTAATAACCAACTAAAAACGCTGACAGATGCACTGGGGCAGCTTACGAGATTAAAAGAATTGCATATTGCAGGTAATAAACTGGAAGTCTTACCAGAATTTCTTAGTCAGCTTTTCCAATTAAAAGAGCTGTATGTTTTTAGTAATAGTTTGCAAAGTATTCCCGACTGGATTGGAGAGCTTCATTCTTTAGAGTGGCTAAACATTCAAGAAAATGACATTGCCGATTTGCCAATCACACTCTGTAAGTTGAAGTTCATGAGGGGATTAGTATTGGGCTGGAGCAAAGAGAGTAAAGGCATCCCTATTTCAAAACTCCCTGATTGGATTGGCAATTTGACTTCTTTAGAAGAATTGTATGCTGCTAGTTGTAAGTTATCTAGCCTTCCTCCTTCATTCACCCAACTTGAGCATTTGAAGAAACTCGAACTAGGCAACAACCCTCTTAACGCCGAACTCGCCGCGGCCTATGAAGAAGGCATAGAGGCTGTTAAGGCATATCTTCATGCTAAAGCAGGGATGCAAATCAGGCTAAACGAAGCCAAACTTATCCTCGTTGGCGAAGGGGAGGTGGGCAAAACCTGTTTGATGGATGCGCTGGAAGGCTTACCTTGGGAAGAACACCCCACCACACACGGCATCGAAATCCGTCCCATCGCTGCCGTTGACCCGGTCAGTGGCGCAGAAATTACGCTCAATGGCTGGGATTTCGGCGGCCAGCGCGTCTACCGCCCTACCCACCAGCTCTTTTTCAGCTCACCCGCATCCTGCTCATCAGCAGCGTCACGCTGACGTTGGAGCGATTTATGCAAGGCCAAGCCGCTGCCACAACGACTACGACACCCCACAGGCACCGAACAGCCACTCCCCAACGTCAACTGTTCACCGAAAACGGCCACGCACCACAGTAGCAAACAGGGGATTTTTGCCCAGCCCCTCGAAAAGTGTCAATCCAGAGTCAGAGCTTGTGTGAACTGCTACTGACGCTGCGCCTGCCATGCTTCAGCTAGTGCCTCATCATGCTGCACAAAGTATTTGTATGAATTGTAGGAGATCGGTCGCACTAACTCTGGGTTGACCAGCTTTCGCACATTGGCTAGATCAACTCCTTTCTGCAGGTAGCTCAAAATAACATCTCTGTGAGGATCTAGAACTCGATTCTTGTTACGGCTACCTTTTGGCCGCCCCAACTGAACGCCCTTGGCCTTTGCTGCTGCGAGCCCTTGCTTAACGCGCATCGAGATAAACTCTCTCTCTGCTTCAGCAAAGTAACTGTAAATCGCCAAGAGAAGTTTGCCGTGACCGCCTGACGTGGACAGCTCTGGCTGGCGAATAAAAGTGAGCTCTACCCCCTTGTCACTCAAGGTATTGATGAGATTGAGTACCTGTAGCATTTCCCGCCCCAGTCGATTCAGTTCCGCAACCAATAATAAATCACCAGAACCCAGCTTGGCGATTAACTCGTCAATACGGTGAGCAGCCAGGCTCTTACGTGACGACATCTCAATCTCCACGAATTCGTCGATGACTATCCGCTGTCGGCGAGCATATTCCAACAGAAGATGACGCTGTTTGTCGAGGTCTTGTCGGTCTGTGCTAACGCGAATGTAGCCAATGATTTTGCCACTCATGATAGTCGTTGTGATGGAATCCCCAGCTTAGTCGTTGTTTCACTTTCTCATTGATATACTACGCGAGTCATTATATATCAATATCCGACTGAATGTAACAACTGTTTGTCTTGTCACTATGGATCTGCGTCAAGAATCAACTGAATCATTAAGGCGTCTCTATATCCTCAGTTCGAGTGAGGTAGAGGCACTTTATGGGCGGCCAAATTTCTCTGACGAGGAACGTGCTTATTTCTTTGCTCTAACTGCTGAAGAACAACGTGAACTCGTTGCTCTTCACACGTTTGGTTCGCGCATTCTGTTCATTCTTCAGCTAGGCTACTTCAAGGCGATGCAACAATTCTACGTCTTTGAACCAGCAGAGGTCGCCAAGGACGTGTCTTGGATTCAGCAGGCGTGGTTTCCCCAGCTCGATGAGCCTATTACTCTGGCTGGCAAGAGGACACGTATCAAACAACAGGAAATCATTCTACGGCTGACAGGATTTCGCCTTTGTGGTGCGACGGAACGAGAGCAGTTACGCAAGCGTGCATTGCAGGCCATTCGCATCTCTAGCAAACCTCTATATCTCTTGCGCGACCTGCGTCACTACCTAGCCGAGCAACAGATCGTTGCGCCTGGCTATTCTACCTTGCAAGACATCATCAGTGTCACATTGACTGTCGAACAGGAACGGTTGAACGCGCTTCTCGATAAGCATTTGTTGCCAAACGATGGTGAAGCACTGCTACAGTTGTTAAAGAATCCACATGGCCTGTACGAGATTACACGCATCAGGCGTGAACCAAAGGATTTTGGAGAAAAAGAAATGCGCCAGGAGGTCGAACGGGGCAAACAGATCGCAACGTTATACGAGATAGCCCAGCGGATCCTGCCGCATCTGGGCATCTCTAATGAGAGTATCAAGTACTACGCCTCTCTGGTCGCCTACTACTCAGTTTACAAGCTGCAACGCTTTGAGCGTAACACCACATTTGTTTATCTGCTCTGTTTTGTGCAGTATCGCTACCATCAAATGCACGACAATTTGCTCAACTGCCTCATTTATCAAGTTCATTTGTACAATGAGACCGCCCGGAAGGTTGCCAAAGAACGCTGTCAAATAACACCCGCAAATGTACCACCCATTTACGGCAATAGTGTGCCACCCGTTTACGGCCATGATGTACCA
>JAGQGA010000610.1 GCA_020432595.1 Anaerolineales bacterium
GACCACGCCAACCGATGGTAGGAAAGCCCGGCTCCTTCTCGCGCTGATTGAGCATCGGTAGTAACGGCCGTTTTTTCCTCCAACCGCTCCGGCGACACCACATACACATTGCCGTCCCCGCCAATATAGGCCAGTTGACCAGCAGATTGCGGCTCCCCCACCCCAGCACAGCCCGTTAGCAGCGCCAGCCAGCAGCCCAGCATAAGCCACCGCTTCAACTCCGCCCGCCCTTTAACAAATCCGGGCGCACCCGCACCGGCGGCAGCTTGTTGTCATTTAAATCTGCCTGCTTCACCACAAGCCGCGACCCCTCATTATCGGTAATCGTTGCCATTACCAGCCCGCCAAAATACCCCACCTGCTTCATAACCGCCGCCCGCAGTTGGCGGCTAGCATCCGCCCCCTTAATCAAGCCAAACAGTGCCAACCCCGTCGCACTGCGCCCCCAGGCAATGGCACCGCTGTGCTGCATTATCTCAACCACTCCCTGCTCCTCCGCCGTCAGTTCTACCAGCCGTCCCATCTGCGCCAACGCCTGGTTAGTTGTCTGCTGCAACAGCAGCAACGCCTGCCCAAACGCCACCTCATCACGCAGTTGCACCGCTTTTTTCATATCACGGGTCACAAGATCACCCGTTTTCTCGCTCACAGCGGGTGCTGCCTGTTGCAGTGCCGCATACTGCAACGCCTCAAAATGCGGGTCAATATCTGGCGGCGTGCGCGGGAAAAACAGCACCAGCGACCACGCCTCTCTGTCACGTTCATGCGTAATCGCCAACCGCTGAACCACCTCACCGCTTGCCATATCCACTAGCAGCAGCCCACCCTGTTTAAAAGCAGCCAACGCCAACCCATCCCGCACCGTTAGCCCCAGCAGTTGGGCATACTCATCAGCCGCGCTTTGGTCATGGGGCAAATCAGACAGCCATGACAGCCCTTGCACCATTGCCAGCTTCATCAGCGCGGTAGATTCCAGCCCCATAAACGCTGGAATGGTTGTTTCAATCTCCACCTGCGCCCGTGCTGGCTTTTGGTAATGGGCAAAAAAACGGTTGGCCGCCTCATACCCCACATCAGCCCGCGCCCCGGTAATATCCAGCCGACCGGGATGCTGCTGCACAAAAAGATTAACTGGCGGATGCTGCACCGTTAACCCCAAAAGGCAAAGTTTGTCACCCGCTGCTTGCTGCACTTTCACCAACCCTAGTGGTAAAACAGCCGGTGTACCAATTTCAATCAACATGGATTCTCAATACCTCCATTTGTTCTCTACCCATTCATTCGTTACCATGGTAGGGTAAACTAATGGGTTGCTATCACAAGTATACTTTTTGTCGGACAATTTGGGAAAATTACCTGATTGATGATCTTACTACCCTCTGCTTCCCAACCCCGCTGGCTTCTTGCCAGTCTGCTGATTTTTATTGTGCTCATGGCCTGTTTTACTACCACTGCCACGCTGCTGTGGCTCCACGACTACCAGGCCGGGACTTATCCTGAGGCACGGCAGCTTTCAGGACAAGCAAATCTTACCTGGCTGCCCACGCCACACTATCGGCTTAACACTTCCTATCGCAGCGCAGATGCCTTTCCTGATATTGTCAATTGGTACCAAACACAGCTTAGGGTGGGGGCAGAAGCGCAAGCACAAGGGGGCTGCAGCCATTTGTTTGGTCACACGCATCACCTGCTGCTCAGCCAAAGTGCCAGCGTAACGGTATGCGAAACGGCCCAGGGGCGGCTCATTTTTGTCCAGCGGGTGACAACGGTTACACTTCCCTGATGGGGATAGTAAAGTGGATGCGTAGTGCATGAGGCGTAGTACGCGCCATATGGGCTTTTTGGCGCACCACGCCTCACGCTGCAAGTATGCCAATCCCTTGTGTTCCCATAGAATCGGCGGCTGCTTGTATGGTATCAAACGATCGTTTTTCCGCCAGACCCTGCCCCGGAAACAAACACATAAAACCGCGATTGGTGTTGAAACGGGTGACAACACGGCAGTTTTGCGCCTGACAGCTAAACGCTTCGCCAGCCAAAATATCTTTTTCAAACAGGGTCAGTGGAGGAGAAAGAATATAACAACGAATCTGGTTGTTTTGCATGGCTTGCAACAGCCGCACGCTCACCCACCCAGCAGCAAGCAACAAAAAACCGGCGAGAACGATGGCTGCCATCCGCAACAGCAGATGGCTTCGACTTCGCCGGTTAGATGTTGTCATACCGTTTTATGCAGGCGCATGAATAACCGCATCCATCTCGCGCAACTTCTCCAGCGACAGATGGCAGAAAATACGGTGTCCACTGCCCAAATCACGCCACGGCGGCACTTCCTGCTCACAAATCCGCCCGCCATCCGGCAGCCATTCGCGGCGTGGGCAGCGGGTGTGGAAGCGGCAGCCGCTGGGTGGGTTCAGCGGGCTAGGCACATTCCCTTCCAACCGAATATGCTTTTGCTCGGCACTGGGGTCGGGAATGGGTACCGCCGACAGCAGTGCCTCGGTGTAGGGATGGTACGGCGGAGCGTAGATCATATCGGCCGGGCCGATTTCTACAATTTGCCCCAGATACATCACGGCCACGTAGTCAGAGAAGAAGCGCACGACGCTCAAGTCATGGGCGATAAACATCATGGTCGTGCCAAACTCCTGCTGAATTTCCATCAGCAGGTTGATCACCGCCGCCTGCACCGATACGTCCAAAGCGGACACGGGTTCGTCACACAGCACTAGATCGGGACGGCCGGCGAGGGCGCGAGCAATGCCAACGCGCTGTTTTTCGCCACCACTTAGCTGGCGCGGCAGCCGGTTGTAATAATATTCATCGAGTTTGACGGCTTGCAGCAACCGCACAACTTCGTTGCGGACTTGTTCTTTGGGGACAGTTTGGAAGCGTTTTAACGGCCGTTCAATCTGCTGCCCCACCGTATAGCTCGGGTTCATCGTTGAGTCTGGGTTTTGAAACACCATTTGCAATTCGCGGATCAGGTTCATCTCCCGCTTGTTGACCTTGTTGCCAATGTCAAACCCCATAAACTCCGCATCACCACCCGACTTAGCTTCCAGCCCAATGATCGTCTTAATCAGCGTACTCTTGCCACACCCTGATTCCCCTACCACGCCCAGCGTCTTGCCTTTGAACACATCAAAGGAAACGTTGTCAACAGCCTTAACATACTCTTTTTCACCCAGGCCAACCAGACTCAGAGCAGAGCTACTGGGATGATCATAGTAGGTACGCAAGCCATCCACCGCCAAAATCGTGTCCACCACTTCATCAGCTTGCCCGCTCTCTTCATAAATCGGCACCAAGTCCGGCGGCGGGGTCCAATCTTCGGCCACAATTTCCTCGGAGAATAGGCAGCGGGTCACGTGATCACCACTGACATGACCATTAATCTTTAACGGCCGTAAATCTGGCCGCTGCAAATGACAGGTATCACGCACATAGTCACAGCGTGGGGCAAACAAACAGCCCGA
>JAGQGA010000611.1 GCA_020432595.1 Anaerolineales bacterium
CTACGCCCTGCTCCACCACCCCACCTACCGCGACACCTACGCCGCCAACCTGCGCCGCGAACTTCCCCGCATCCCCTTTGTCCAGCCGCAACATTTCTGGCACTTCGTCCAGGCCGGTGAACGCCTCGCCCACATCCACGTCCACTACGAAGCGCAGCCCCAATACCCGCTGCAACAAATTGAAAACCCCGACGAACCCCTAAACTTCCGCGTGGAAAAAATGCGCCTGAGCAAAGACAAAACCAGCCTCAAAGTCAACGACTTCCTCACCCTCGCCAACATCCCGCCCCAAGTCTTCGACTACAAGCTCGGCAACCGCTCCGCCCTCGATTGGGTCATAGACCAATACCAAATCAAAACCGACCCCCGCAGCGGCATCACCAACGACCCCAACAACCTCGACGATGAAACCTACATCCTCCGCCTCATCAAGCAAGTCATCACCGTCAGCCTAGAAACCGTCGCAATCGTTAACAGTCTACCGCCCTTAGACATCATGGATGACCATTCAGAAGCGGTATAAACGGGGAAATAGGGCGCAATCAGGGTGGGTCTTTCGGATTTCGCGGGGTTTCAGGCGTATTACGTATTGCGTATTGCGTATTGAGAGGCGATTTACGCAATACGCAATACGCAATAAATGGGCAACCCCCTAAATTCCCAAAGAACCTCTGTGATTATGCCAGGCGGCGGGCAATTTCGGCGCGGACAGCGGGGGCGACTTTGGTGCCAAGCAATTCAATGGCCCGCATCACCTTGTCGTGGGGCATGGTGCCAATGCTCAGTTGCAGCAAAAACCGCTGATGCCCAAACAAATCGTGCTGGTGCAAGATTTTTTCAATGACCTCATCGGGGCTGCCGACAAAATTTGCCCCGCGCAGCGTGCAGGAAGCATCAAACTGCGCCCGCGTCATGGGCGGCCAGCCCCGCTCCCGCCCAATCTTGTTCATCACCAGTTGAAACGAGGGAAACGCCTCATCCCTGGCCTGCCGGCCGCTGTCGGCAATAAACCCATGTGAATTGATGCTAAACGGCGGCACCGCTTCATGCCCGGCATAAACGGCCGCTTTGCGATACAAATCAGCCAACGGCGCGAACTGCTCCGGCAGCCCGCCAATAATCGCCACCGCCAGCGGCAGCCCCAGCGTCGCCGCCCGCACCACCGACTGCGGCGTGCCGCCCACCGCCACCCACACCGGCAACGGCTGCTGCACCGGGCGCGGGTAAACCCCCTGGTTGTCGAGTGGTGGGCGAAATTTGCCCGACCAGCTTATCTTCTCTGCTTCCCGCAGCTTCAGCAGCAGCTCCAGCTTTTCGGCAAACAGGGCATCGTAATCGTGCAAATCGTAGCCAAAAAGGGGGAACGATTCGATGAAAGAGCCACGGCCGGCCATGATTTCGGCACGGCCGTTGGAGAGCAGGTCAAGGGTGGCAAACGCCTGAAAGACGCGCACCGGGTCATCGGAACTCAGCACGGTGACGGCACTGCTAAGGCGAATGGTTTGGGTGCGGGCGGCAATGGCGGCCAAAATGACGGCGGGGGCAGAGGAAACGTAGTCGGGGCGGTGGTGTTCGCCCAGGGCAAAGACATCCAGCCCCACCTGCTCGGCCAATTCCGCGCTTTCGACCAAATTTTGCAGCCGCTGCGCGGGGGTGATTAGCTGCCCGGTGTGGGGGTCGGGGGTGAGTTCGGCAAAGGAGTAGAGGCCGATCTCAAACGGCCGTTTTGCCATGCTTACAGTTTCGGTAGAAATAAGAACCTCCATTGGGGGACACGGACGAACACGGAAGGACACGGATTTGTCGGTGTCATCAGTTGGCAGAATTATACCGTGTTTGCTAGAAGCGGTGGGGTTGAATGAGGGTTTGGTAAAAAGTGGCTGGGCGAGCGGCCGGGTGGACTATAGTAATCGGACTGATAACTGATGACCGATAATTGGCACAAGAGAGGTGAAAGATGAACCGTTTGCAATTGATGGAGTTGGTACGGGCGCGGCAGGTGGGGCAGGTGAGTCGGCGGGAGTTTTTGCGGCAAACAACGGCCGTTCTTGGCAGTTTGGCGGCGGCTAACACGTTGCTGGCGGCGTGCAGTGCCCCAGTGAGCGAGACACCGCCACCGGTGGTGGATGAATCACAGCCAGTGGCCGAGCCGGGTACCTCCGCCGATGGGGCGTTTACCACTGGGATTGTGACCTATCCGGGCAAGGAAGGGGAAGAGCTGATGGGGTATTTGGCGGCAGAAACGGATGCAGCGGCACGGCCGGCCGTCATTGTGCTGCAAGAATGGTGGGGACTAAACGACCATATCAAAGAAGTGGCGCAGCGTTTTGCCGAGGCGGGCTATGTGGCACTGGCTCCCGATTTGTATCATGGCGTGGTGACAACAGAGCCAAATGAGGCGCGAAAGCAGGCGATGGAACTGGGGATGCGCGATGCCGTGGGGGAGATTGAGCAGGCGGTGGCCTATTTGCGGGCGCAGCCGTCGGTGACGGGCAAGGTGGGGATTGTTGGTTTTTGCATGGGGGGTGGGCTGGTGCTGCAAACGGCCGTTTCTGACCCCACCCTCAACGCTGGCATCGTCTTCTACGGTTCGCCGCTTTCCCCCAGCGAAGCCGGGCAGATGCAGGTTCCCATTCTCACCTTCATCGGCACCGCCGACAGCATCCCCGTCAGCGGGGTGGAAGCCATGCACGCCGCCTTTGATGCCGCCCAACTGCCCAACGCTTTCCAGGTTTACGAGGGTGCCCAGCACGCCTTCTTCAACGACACCCGCGCCAGCTACAACGCCGAAGCCGCCACCGATGCCTGGGCACGGTCGCTGGCCTGGTTTGGCGAGTATTTGCTACAATAAAATCCTACTTTGCGCTAAAATGGCGGCATGATTAGCCAGGAACAGTTGTGGCAAACCATTTGGCCCGTCGTTGAGCAGACACTGCAAGCCACCGTTGCCGCTGACCACGCCCAAATCGAGACCTATTTGCAACCCCACAGCCCCGCCGCCGCCCTGCACGACCTTTTTGGCGCAACGGGCATGGCTCTACTGCTAAAAACATCGCTGGGGCGTGAAGATGTGGCCGTCACCCGCGCTGTTGGCACGGATGACGGGGTTTTTGTGGAATATGCGTGGCCGATGGTGGTTAACGGCCGTTCCCAAACCACCGCTGCCGACCTCGTGACTGTGCAACTGCAACCTGTGTCTAATCATTGGCACATTCACAACATCAACCCCGCCAGCCTGGACACCCCCCTCACCAACGCCCGCGCCCGTGGCGTGCTCATGAGCAACCGGGTGCTGATACGCGACCAAGGGCTGCCCACAGAGCCGTGGCTGCTCCCCGTTGCCTTTTTTGCCGGGTCGCTCCAGCCGCCGCTGCGCCCTCAAGCTCTGGCCGACGACGTAGAACGGCTGTTTTTGCCGGGGATGCAGCAGCGCGGCTATGGCGCACCGCTGCTGCTGCGCGGGCGGCA
>JAGQGA010000612.1 GCA_020432595.1 Anaerolineales bacterium
CTGTTCTCAATGGCGTGGTACTGCTGGAACAATCGCTCAAGCTCACCAGTTTCCGCCCCAGCCTCCCCATCTCTCGCGTTGTCTCTTTGACGGGCTTGGTGGGTGCCATCGTCGCCATGCTGCTCATCAACCCGCTGTTTAGCCTGGTAGCCTTCGTCGTCACCTTTCTGCTCTATGAATATCTGTCGCTGCGTCACCTGGAAGCACCCTGGAGCGATGTTCGTAGTGGTATGTTTATTAATGTGGCAGAATGGGCAGCCAAGCGGGTTCTGAGTCTGCCGCAAGGGCAAGATCGCGCCTGGAAGCCCAGTCTGCTGGTTCCTGTGCGCGGAACGGCCGCTTTGCGCTACAGCTACCGTTTTCTCAACGCCATTACTCGCCCCAATGGCACCATCCACATTCTGGGGTACTACGAAAACGGCCGTCGGGATGAAATAAAAGGCATTCTGGCTTTTGAAAATGCCTTCGCCAACGACGGCGTTTTCGCTCGTGTCGCCTTAGTCGAAGTTCGCAGCCTGCGCTACACGCTCCAAACCGCGATGGAGGTATTCACCAGTGCCTTTTTCCGCCCCAACATCCTTTTCATGCCTATTCTGCCTGACACTGACCCAGAAAAACTGCAATTCATTTTGGATCGCGCTGCCGAAAACGAAATGGCAGCCGTGCTTTATCTCGACAACCCCAACACCGCCCTGGGGCGCGAAAAAGTCATAAACGTTTGGATTCGGGAACAAAGCCCACAATGGGAAGTCGGCCTACGCCTTACTAACCTGGATCTAACCCTGCTGCTGGCTTTTCAACTGGCGCGGAATTGGCATGGTCAAATAAACCTCATCACCGTTGTCCATGATGAGGCCGAAAAAAACAATGGCGAACACTTTATGAGCCAGCTCATTGAATACGGCCGTATGCCCAAAAACACCAACGCCATTGTAGCCGTGGACACTTTTGCCTCCTATCTACCCCACGCTCCACAGGCAGATCTAAACATCTTCGGGCTACAGGAACGGGTAGACATTGACTTTGCCCGACAAATGATTGTTGCAACTGATTCATCCTGCGTTTTTGTACGTGATTCTGGAAATGAGAGTGCGCTCGCTTGAGCAATTTTACCCTGTTTGTAGGAAAAAGAGATGAACCAAACAATTAACCATCAAATAAATAATGGTGCTGAACCCGATCTCGAACACTTATGGCAATTTGCCGGTCAGGGACTGCGTAGCAGTGACTTTAACACCGCCATGGTACATTTCTATCGTGGTGAGTTAACTCGCTCTAACGTTTGGCGTCAACGCCTGGACAACACCACCAACTGGGCCGTCATCACAACAGGAGCGGCTCTCACCTTTGCCTTTGGGTCTGCCGACAATCCCTCCATTGTATTGCTGATCAACACCCTGCTTGTGCTGCTTTTCCTGTTTATGGAAGCCCGCCGCTACCGATATTATGAGTTGTGGACACACAGGGTACGCATTCTGGAGCGAAATTTCTTTGGGGGTCTCCTTTCTCCTCCCTTCTTACCCCATTCAGACTGGGCCAACCAGTTGACTGACAGCCTCCACAACCCACGTTTTCCCATTTCCTTGCTAGAGGCATTCGGCCGGCGCTACCGTCGAAACTACGCACCAATCTTCTTAATTCTGGCCTTAGCTTGGATAGCCAAAACATATTTGCATCCCATTAATGCCCGCACCTTTTCCCATTTTTTGCAGCGAGCCACCATCGGCCCACTGCCTGGCACAGCCGTTCTCATTATTGGCATCGTCATACACGCCACGTTGATCAGCGTTGGCCTATTTACCGTCTCCCTGCAAGCTGCAACGGGTGAAGTGTTTAGTGACACAACAGGCAAAGTATCACGGATCATGCACATGTTCCGACTAGCGACAGCCGAGGCACTTGAAACCGATTTACCCCGCCTTGTTCGCACTGACACCCGCAAACAGCTTGTCTATATCATTTCTGATTCCGTTGAAGCAATTGGTCATGCGCTTTTGGAAGATTTGCATCGAGGGGTGACACTCTTGCACGGTACAGGAATGTATACAGGTAAAGAACACGGGGTGCTTATGTGCGCATTGGAAGCAAGACAAGTTGCCGACTTAAAAAAAGTGGTAACAGGCATTGACCCAGATGCCTTTGTAATCATTATGCCGGTGCAGGGCATACATGGGCATGGTGTGGGTTTCCGGCCGCTGGAGGCATAAGAAGGTGGGGGTGGCTGCCTCCATCTACGTCAAATGTTATACATAAAATCCATCATACCGCCGATCTAGCTAGTTTGGTTCAT
This sequence comes from Anaerolineales bacterium, assembly GCA_020432595.1. The sequence continues at coordinate 2,291 of JAGQGA010000612.1, forward strand.
CTGTATGATCTGCTGCATCCTAAACACGTGGAATTGAAGTACCCATGCGTTTAACAGGGTTTTGCCGCCCCTACTGTAGGATAACAACATAATTCTCAAGACCAATAGAGGAGAACATTCATGGCAACAAAAAGCTTGACAACCCTTTGCCCAAATTGCGATGAAGAAATCAGATTTCGCCAGCAGCCAAAGCTGCATGACACCATTACCTGCCATCATTGTGAGGATGTTTTTGAAGTAATACGTATATCACCCATCGTTCTCGACTGGCCCGAAGAAGATTTTGATGATTATGAATACGAAGATGATGAAGAGTGGGAATACGAGGATGATGATTACGATGACGGCGATTACGACGATTAACGTTTTGTAACTTTTGACTCAGAAGGGTAAATTGCTCCAAGTGAGACAATTTACCCTTCTTTGGTTAGTGCTGTGTGTGTATGGCTTTTAGCTGCCCCGTAAAGAGCAACGCCCCCTTACCTCATTCAAATTAGACAAACAGTGGCTCTAGTGCCACCCTGGCAATCGCTGCATCGGCTTCCGCCTGCGTTTGCGGTTCATAGCGGCTGGCGGCATCCAATACCTTTGGCAAAATATGGATGTCGCCAACGGTGTTAAGAAACACGTTAGGTCGTGTAAAAACCCAATGCACAGCACGGTCGATCTCATCCTGATTCCGCAGCGGCTCATACCATGTGGCATCAGTGCGCGTTTTGTCCCCCCACGGCCCCCGCGTAATCCCCTTAATTGTTTGCACAGCCACTTGCCGGGCGTGGCAGGTAGTAACCACTTGCTCAAAATCGGCCGCGTACTGCGGGTTTTTCATCATGGTATAATTGTAGGGCAGCAAGATCGAGGCAAAGGGAAATGCCGCAAGGCTTTTGCTGTGCATGGCAGCAATGTGGGTGCCATGTCCCGTTACACCAATAAAGCGTACTAGCCCTTGTTCCCGTGCCTCAACGGCCGCTTTTAACGCCCCATCCTCACCCATTGCCATTTCCCACTCATCCGGGTCACCCAGGTTGTGCAGTTGCAGCAAATCAACAGAATCCACCCGCATTCGCTCCAGTGAGCGGTGAATTTCCTCTTTGGCCTTTTCATAGCTGCGTTCCCCCGTTTTTGTCGCCAGGAAAAAATCACCCCGGTGCCGCGCCATCCACGGCCCAATCCGCAG
>JAGQGA010000613.1 GCA_020432595.1 Anaerolineales bacterium
CAGCAAACGGCCGATTTTTTCGGGCGGCAGCAACAGGCGGCCAGCCTGGATGTGGAGCAAACGGTTGAGATTACGCTGGAAGAGGCGTATCAGGGCACAACCCGCACCTTTAGCCAAAACGGTGACCGTTTTACGGCCAAGATTCCCGCCGGAGCGCACGATGGCTCGCGTATTCGGCTGCGGGGCAAAGGAGCGCAGTCGCCCTATGGTACAGGCGATTTGTTTCTGGTGGTGAAGCTGTTGCACCATCCTGTTTTTAGGCGGAAGAAGGAGCAACTGCTGGTGACGGTGGAGGTGGATGTGTTAACGGCCGTTCTTGGCGGTAAAATTACCGTTCCCACCCTCTCCGGCCCCGTCAAGCTCACCATTCCCGCCGGGACGCAGGGTGGGCAAACATTCCGCTTGAAAGGCAAAGGCATGCCCAGCCCCAGCCAAAAAGAGACATACGGTGATCTGTTGGCTACGGTAAATATCCGCGTGCCGCGCAAGCTGGGCGAAAAAGAGCGGGCACTGTATGAAGAGTTGGCAAAACTTTCGGATAGCAGTACCGATTAACCTAAAAATGATAGACAAGGTCGTCGAGGCACGAAAGCGTGATCTTTGACGACCTTGTTGTTTTTACTCCCCATGAAAATGATTCGTCAACAACCTGTTTTGATTTTGGCTTTTTTGCTTTTGTTTACTGGTTTAGCTTGCGAGGCGTTTGGTAATGCTGTGCCTGCTGTAGATGAAACCGCCATTGTGGAGGCGGCTGTTTCTACGGTGGAGGCGCGGCTGCCGGAGCCGTCGGAAGCTGGGGGAACTTTGCCACAGGCGGTGCCTACTTTAACGGCCGTTCAATCTCTCCCCATTAGCACAGATTTGGAAGCTTCATTGGTTGGCGTGTATCAACAAGCCAACCAGGCCGTTGTCCATATTTTTGTTTTGGACAGCAGCGGGGCGGTGCTGGGGACGGGCAGTGGCTTCGTGATTGACAAAGACGGCCATATTGTGACCAATAACCATGTTGTGGCTGATGGTGCCGAGTTCCAAGTGGTGTTTGCCAATGGTGAAAGCAGCCGCGCCACGGTGGCGGGTACCGATGTAGACAGCGATTTGGCGGTGGTGACGGCCGAGACATGGCCGGCCGACATCATACCGCTGCCGTTGGGTGACTCAACGGCCGTTCAGGTCGGCCAATTTGTTGTCGCCATTGGCAACCCCTTTGGCGAGGCAGGCTCTATGTCCGTAGGCATCATCAGCGGTTTGGGGCGCACCATTGAATCGCAGCGCATTGCTGAAGGGGGTGGGCGCTACTCGCTGCCCCAGGTCATTCAGACCGATGCCGCCATCAATCCTGGCAACTCCGGCGGCCCCCTGCTCAACCTGAACGGGGAAGTGATTGGGGTGAATAGCTCCATTCTGACGCGCACTGGCACAAATTCGGGCGTGGGTTTTTCCATTCCCGTCGCGGCTGTGAAGCGAATTGCTCCGGCACTCATTGCCGATGGCTCTTACACCTATCCCTATATTGGCATTCGCATGTCTGACAATAACTTATCGCTGCAAGAGTTGTTGGGATTGCCCCGCACCACGGGTGTTTATGTGACCGAAGTTTCGGCTGGCACGCCAGCCGAGGACGCGGGTATGACAGGCAGCGGGTTTGACCAGGTTGGCACGCCGGGGCGTGGTGGCGATTTGATCATTGCTATTGATGGGATACCAGTGAACGATACCGGTGATTTGATCAGCTATTTGGTGTTCCACACCGAGGTGGGGCAGACGGTGCAAATGACGGTGCTGCGGAACGGTGAGGAGTTGACGCTGCCGTTGATGCTGGGAGCGCGGCCGTAGAGGCGGTAATCAGTAAACAGTAAGCAGTAATCAGTAGACCGTACTGATTAACGATAACTGATTACCGATTACTGGTAAAAACGGCCGTTTTATGGAAAATCTGTTTGCCTAATTGGGCGATATTACGTTTACAACAGAGGTTCTTGATTCAGTAGAACCTCGCCACACGATGATTAGGAGGTAACCATGTCTCGTCAAGATCAGTTACAGAGTTTGCTTTCATTAGACGCAGGTAGTAACAAAGTCGTTAGCCTCTATCTTGACACCGATAGCTCACGTCAATCCACCGAAGCGATCAGGCTTCAGGCGCGGACGATGCTAAAGGAAAACTGCGGCGCACTCGAAGCAGACGCGGCAGCCATTGAGCGTTATCTCGATTACAGTTTTGATTGGTCAAAGCCTGGTCTGGCGCTGTTTTCTTGTGCAGAGCAGAACTTTTTTGAAGCGTACCCCATTGCTGTTTCCTTCCGTAACCGAGTGCGGGTGGCTGATAAGCCCTACGTGAAGCATTTGGCTCATTTTCTGGATTACTACGCTGCCTATGGGGTCATCCTGGTGGATCGGTTAGGGGTACGGTTTCTGGTTTATGACTTGGGAGAACTGGTTGAAACAGAAGGGCATTTGGGAGAGGATGTGCGCCGTCTCAAAAGCGGGCAAGGCCCCATGACGATGGGTATTCGCGGCGGGTTGGGGGGTGACCGGCACGAAGAAGAAGTGGCACATCGCAATATGCGTGAGGCGGCGGCGGCAGCGCAAGAATTTTTTGCCAGACTGCCGATTCGTCGTCTCTTTTTAGGGGGGCATCCAACGGCCGTTTCTGAATTTCGTGAACTGCTTTCCAAACAATTACAAAGCTGTATTGCGGGTACCTTTAACATTGACAGCAACGCTACTGAACATGAGGTTGGGCAGCGGGCGTTGGCACTGCTGCGTGAGGCGAATGAGGAACGTGAGGCCAAATTGGTACAGAAGCTGGTGGAACAGCATGGGCAAGGCGGCAGTGCGGTTGTAGGACTGGATGATACGCTTCAGGCAGTGTGTGACCGCCGGGTGCAAACGCTGTTGATTGGCGACGGTTTTCGCACGCCCGGCTACAAGGATGAGGGGATGCGGTTTGTAGTGGCGAATCTGGCGAAAAGCCCGCTCAGTGATCAGGAGTTGGTGGAGGTGAATGACGTGGTGGAAACGGCCGTTACCTACACCATTGAGCAGGGCGGGCACGTGGAAGTGATTAGCGGCAACCCCCAGCTTGAGTCGGCCGGCCGTATTGGGGCCATTTTGCGCTACTAACCATGAAACCTCCGAGGTCTGACCGACCTCGGAGGTTTGTTTTTTTCTGGTCAAATTTTTCTGCCCGTTGGCAAAAACCAGACGGCGGGGACGCTGAGCCAGGCAAGAACACCGCTCCACAAAAAGACAGGCGAGAGGCCAAAGCGGTCGGCGGCAAAGCCAACGACCCAGACGGCGAGGGAGCGGATGAGGAAGTTGGTGGCGAGAAAGGAGCCGTTTGCCAGGGCGCGGTTAGTGGGAAATTGGTCTTGAACCAGGGCCAGCATAACGGCCGTTGGAGCCAAAACGGTGAAGCCCAGGAGAGCGAGGGAAACGGCCGTTAATCCCGCCGGGCCAAATAAAAA
>JAGQGA010000614.1 GCA_020432595.1 Anaerolineales bacterium
ACGGCCGTTTTCGCCGTGCTATCCCTGACAATAAACGTCACCGCCACCGGCAGCTACCAGATTCCCTGGTGGAGCGTGGACGGCGGCGGTGGCAGCAGCGTCGGCGACCGCTATGCCCTGGTTGGCACCATTGGGCAGCCGGATGCTGGGCATATGGAGAGCGACCACTTTACGCTGACGGGTGGTTTCTGGGCGCAACCTATTGAATCCATCCCGACCCCGCCCGAAGGTTATGCGCTGTATTTGCCGCTGGTTTGGAAAAAATAAAAGTCTATTCAGGTGTCATACCGGCGAAGGCGGGAATGGCAAACCTTTTTCGTAGCTTTTTAGGCAGACCTGTATAGATACACCCTCGTTAGCTTGAATAGGACGCGGACGACACGGACAAACGCGGATATGAGGCACAATTGACAGGATTACAGGATTAGCTTCAATATGCTGTGATCCTGTCTTGCTTTTATTACTTTTCTGGCAAGCTTGGTATAGTTGTCGTCAATCTGTAGCAAGAAAGAAGAGGAAACTGAGTGAGTACAACTGAAATAAAACGGCCGTCGGGCATGAAAGCATTTTTTGTGATGTGGGTGGGGCAGCTTTTTTCCCTCATCGGCAGTGCCATGACCGGCTTTGCCATTCCCATCTATATTTTTGGCGAAACGCAGCGGGTGCAGGAGTTGGCATTACTGGGATTAGCCTTTATGTTGCCCCTCATTGTCGTGAGCCCCTTTGCCGGAACCATTGTTGACCGCAACAACCGCAAGATGATGATGATTCTGAGCGATTTGGCGGCAGGTATTACCACCATTGTCGTTTTGCTGCTGGTGTGGAGCGGCAAACTGGAAATTTGGCATCTCTACATCACCAACGCCATTAATGGCGCGTTCCAAACCTTCCAATGGCCGGCCTACTCTGCCGCCATTAGTGTCATGATTCCCAAGGAGCAGTACGGTCGCGCCTATGGCCTCACCTCCTTGTCAGAATCGGGGTCAGGCATTTTTGCCCCGCTGCTGGCTGGTGCATTGCTAGGCGCGATTGGGCTACAAGGGATTTTGCTCATTGACATTGTGACCTTTGTCTTTGCCATTGGCACGCTGCTGTTCATTTATGTGCCAGACCCACCGCGTACAAAAGAGGGACAAGAAGGGGCGGGTAGCTTTTGGAGTGAAACGGGGTATGGGTTTAAGTACATCTGGAAACGGCCGTCTTTGATGGGGCTACAGCTTGTCTTCTTTAGCGGCAACTTTCTTGCCACCCTGGCCTTCACCGCTATGGCCGCCATGATTCTTTTCCGCACCAATCAAAACGCCCAGATTTACGCCTGGGTTTCATCGGCCGGGGCGATAGGTGGCGTGATTGGCGGCTTGGTGATGAGTGCCTGGGGTGGTCCCAAACAAAAAGTGCATGGTGTACTGCTGGGCTGGGCGGCCAGCGGCGCGTTGGGCATGGTTCTAATGGGTATTGGGCAAACGTGGCTGGTTTGGGCTGTCTCATCCTTTTTAGGATCCGCACTGGTGCCGCTTATCAACGGGTCAAATCAGGCGATTTGGCAGGCCAAGGTGGCCCCTGACGTACAGGGGCGCGTCTTTTCCATTCGCCGCCTCATCGCTTGGGTCACAAACCCGCTGGCCCAGTTGCTCGTCATTCCTCTGACTGATGGCTGGCTAGAACCAGCTATGCGGACAGAAGGAAGTCTGGTCGCTCAATTTGGCTGGCTGGTAGGATCTGGCCCCGGAGCTGGCATTGCTCTGCTGTTTGTGGTAGCTGGCGTTTTGGCAACGGCTGCGGGGTTGGCAGGCTATCTTTTCCCCGCGATTCGCCATGCCGAAACCATTTTGCCGGATCATGACACCCTTGAGCAGGCAGCAGTATGATGTCGGTGATTGTGGTTGGGGCAGGATTTGCCGGGTTGGCGGCGGCATGGTCATTGCGGCAGCACGGGCAGCAGGTGACGGTGCTGGAGGCGCGGCAGCGGGTGGGCGGGCGCATTTGGTCGCCAACGCCGGCAAATGGGGCGGTGGTGGAGCTGGGCGGGGAGTGGATTGCCACCGGAGATGAGACGGTGCTGCAAATGGCGGCCAAGTTGGAAGTACCCGTTGCGCCGGTGGGGGTGGATTTTATGATTCGGCAGGTGGTGGGCGGTGAGCCTGTGACCCCAAATGAACAGCGGCAGATGAACCATGTGGTGGCGGAACAGTTGGCGGGGATGACAGAAACGGCCGTTTCTGCCACCACCCTCGGCGCATTCATTACCACACTTCCCCTCACCAGTGCTCAACGGGCACTACTCCGCGCCCGGCTGCGCGGTACTTATGGAGCCGATTTGGATAATGTGGCTCTGCAAGGTTTTGCTAACGACGCTTTCGGAGCCGACGACCATGCCTTGTATTATCGCTTTGCCGACGGCAACCAGCGGTTGGCCGAGGCGTTGGCAGTGGAGGTGGGGGATGTGCGGCTGGGTTATGGGGTAACGGCCGTTTCCCATACTCCCAACCACATCACCATCCACTGCCAGGCAGACAACGCTTCCCTGGCACTTACCGCCGATGCCGTGGTGTTGGCTATACCCATCACCCAACTTCCTAAAATCAGCTTTGAGCCAGCTTTACCTAATCAACTGGCTGCCGCCATTCGCCGCGTGCCAATGGGGGTTGCCGCCAAGTTGGCCGTTGCCACCGCTGCGCCGCCATCGCTGCGGGCGATGCAGGATGTGGTGCAGCCGTATTGGTGCTGGACAGGGCAAGGGAGAAATGGGGAGGTGAGAACGGCCGTTACCGCCTTTAGCGGTTCGCACCAAGCCCTGGCCAATCTTCGCGTAGACAATGGAGCAACACACTGGTTCTCCCTGTTGCAAGCCGCCAACCCCGATCTCCCCCTTGTGGGCGAGCCGCAACTGCAAGATTGGTCACGTGACCCGTGGGCCGAGGGGTGCTATGCCGCCTGGGACAACGCTAGTTGGCAGGATCAACCGCTGTTGGCGCAGCCACACGGCCGCCTCTTTTTTGCCGGGGAACACACCGCTGTGCATTCTGGCACGATGGAGGGGGCGCTGGCAAGTGGGCTGCGGGCAGCACAGGAGTGCGCGGTAGCCCTGGCTTGTGCAACCTGACATCCCTGCTATACTGACCTTGGCCACAAAATTACATGCTTTTGCCTCCAAGTAACAGGTCGCAAGTGGCAAGTTTTGTTGGCAGACGAGACTTGCCACCTGTTACTTGCACCTTGCAGCCAATCGGCCAAAGGTCAGTTTGTGACCGTTGAAAGTATCAATTTGCACCTGAGAAATTCGGAACGTAATTTGTATGACGATAAAAATTTTGCAGCTTCCGCTTGGCCCTTTGCAGACCAATTGCTATGTTTTGGCGTGTGAGGAAACGGGAAAAACGGCCGTTATTGACCCCTCCGACTTTGGGCAAAAAATCGCCGACACCGTGGCCGAAAACGGCTGGGAAGTCAGCCACATTTTGCT
>JAGQGA010000615.1 GCA_020432595.1 Anaerolineales bacterium
TTTGCAAGCCGTTGCCGATTTAAATTATCAGCCCAATGTAATGGCACGGGGGCTGGCTGCCGGGCAATCGCTCACGGTTGGCGTTTTAACCCAAAATATCACCAGCCCCTACAACGATGCGGTGCTGTTAGGCGTACTGCAGGGCTTGCGCGGCAGCGATTATTCACCCATCTTTGCCGATGGCTCGTGGATTTTGGAGCAGGAGCAACAAGCGATCCAAACGCTGGTTGCACGCCAGGTAGATGGCTTGATTGTGTTTGGTGGGGAAACGCCTGATGAAACAATTTGCGAATTGGCACACCAGGTACCGCTGGTGGTAGCTGGGCGCAATATTGCTGGTCTCTCTAATCAATGTGTGTATGTGAATAATTTTGCCGGTGCTTATAAGGCAACCCAATACCTCATTGAACTAGGCCATAAACGTATTGTGCATTTGACGGGCAAAATGTCACACGTGGATGCTCAGGAGCGGCTGCGAGGATACCAACAGGCCATGATGGATTATGGGCTAGAGCTGGATGAGGCGTTGGTGATTGAAGGTAACTTTCAGGAGCAGTCGGGGGTGCTGGCGGTGGAGACGTTGTTGCTGCGCGGACGGCCGTTTACGGCAATTTTTGCTGGCAGCGACCAAATGGCTTATGGGGTTCGCCTGGCTCTCTACCGGCGTGGCATTCGCGTTCCCGCCGAAGTTTCCATCATTGGTTTTGATGATTTGGGAAGCTCTGCCTACACTACACCGCCTCTCACCACGGTTCGCCAGCCGGCCGTAGCAATCGGCCAAGCCGCTGCCGAGGCGCTGGTAGCCATGCTAAAAGCCATGCCCTATTCAATTCCCGTGTTCCATCCGGAACTAATCGTGCGGGAATCGGCCATGCGTTATCCTTAAGTGTTTACAGAATGTCCCCACCGCAGCAATCCCAGCGGGACAAGTCAAAAAACCAGGGTGGCAAGGGCGCGGCCAGTGGTTTGGCCGTCAGATAATGAGGATTTTGCGGGCGAGATAGTGCGAGCGTGTAGCAGTGGCTTTTAACCGCTTGTTGTAATGTTGACTGGGGCGAGGTGAGTAAATGAACCAGACGAATGCGCTGCTGTGCCAGACTGTTGATCCAGCTTCCAATTAGCCCAGCCACATCTTGCCCATAGGCTGTGAGCAGCGAAGCCCCGCCCACGCCATGCCACACAAACGGCCGATAAATGACCACCCCCGCACCATTTGCCGCCACGCCGTACCGATAGCTGCGGAACGGGTGCTGGGCAAAGCGGTGGTGCAGTGATTCGGGGGTATGGGCAAAAGAAACGGCCGTTTCCTTCCGTTCCACAACCTGCAAACCATCCGGCCAAGTGGGAGTATGGGTGATGGGAATAGGGGTGGAAAACGGCCGTTTTCTCCCCACCACACCCAGCAGCGACACCATCTTCCCTACCACTTTGTAGCCATACCCCTTGCTCTTTCTGTCCACCTGCACGCCAGCCTCGTTGGAAAAGCCCACTCCCGCGATTCCGCCCCGTTCTACCACCTCTGCATAAACCGGCTGCGCCACTTGTTTGATCAATCCACGTCCTCGGTAATCAGAATGAACGGCCATGTTCATGCTCATCCCCACAAGCTGCGGCGTGTCCCAGCCCGGCAACCGCAGTGGCGTTAACAAGCAGCTATACTGCGCTGCCAGTCGCTGCCCATCCCATGCACCCCACGCCACAAGCTGCCGCTCGCCATAAAAATGGTGCAGCAATGCCACCATTTGCGCTGGGGTGCGGTCAAACGCAGCGGCCAGCAGGGTGGCCCAACCATCAACATCATCCAGGGTGAGCGGGCGAATTTGCATCATCATCGTATAATGGGAGCCGCTATGAAACTGACCATTCTGGCCGCTGGTTCACGCGGCGATATTCAACCATATTTGGCATTTGCTGTTGGATTACAACAAGCGGGTTATCAGGTCACACTGGCCGCCAATTGTAACTTTGCCGACTTGGCTGCCCAATACGGAATCCCTTTCTTTCCCCTCCGTATAGATTCCTACGCCTTTACCCAAGATCCCCACGCCCGCGCCTGGCTGGAGTCACGCAATCCACTGAAGCTGGCACTGGAAAGCGTGCGGATCATTCGCCCCATGCTGGCGCAGATTTTGCAGGATGCGTGGGCAGCCAGCCAGGGAGCCGATGCCATTGTTTACCACAGCTACGCCGTCCCGACCGGGTATTACATTGGCAAGGAATTGGGCATTCCGGCACTGCCGGTAAGCATGTACCCGTTGCCCACCCGCGCTCACCGCGCCTTGCCCATTGAAATGCCGTTTCCGCTGGGCAAAATGGGCAATTGGCTGTCGCATTGGCTGGTGGATTTTTTTACTTGGCAGGTATATCGGCCATCGGCGCAGAAGCTGTGGGGGAAACGGGTGCCGTTGACGACGCCGTATCGGCTGCTGTATGGGGAAAAACGGCCGTTAATCTGCTGTTACTCCCCCGCTGCCCTGCCCAAACCGGCTGATGTGCCGGAACACGTCCACGTCATCGGCCACTTCTTTCTGGATCCGCCCGCCGATTGGCAGCCCAGTCCCGAACTGGCTCACTTTTTAGCCGCTGGGTCACCACCCGTCTACATTGGCTTTGGCAGCATGGGCGACCCGTCCAGGGCACAGGAGACAACGACCATTGTGCTGGAAGCGTTAGCGCAAAGTGGGCAGCGCGGGCTGTTAGCTTCCGGCTGGAGTGGTTTGGGGGCTGAAGGCAGCCTGTCGGAATCGGTGTTTGTGTTGGATAGCGCCCCGCACAACTGGCTGCTGCCGCAAATGGCGGCGATTGTGCATCATGGTGGCGTAGGGACAACGGGGGCGGGGCTGCGGGCGGGGGTGCCCAATTTGGTGGTGCCCCACTTTGGCGACCAGCCTTTTTGGGGTGAACAGGTTGCTAAATTAGGCGTTGGCCCGGCTCCCATTCATCGGCGGGTGTTGACGGCGGGCAATTTGGCGGCGGCGATCAAAACGGCCGTTTCTGACCCCGCCATGAAGGAAAAAGCGGCCGTTCTCGGCCGGCAAATCCGCGCCGAAAACGGCATTGAACGGGGAATAGCACTGTTTCAGGAATTTACGAGGAGTTGATTTTTTAAACCGCAGAGAGCGCAAAGAGCGCAAAGCTTTCTCTTTTTTCTTTGCGCCCTTCGCGTCCTCTGCGGTTAATCTCTTTATCGCCGCGCTGCCTCCCAGGCCAAAATTGCCTTTTTGCGCGTTTCACCCCAGTGATATTGCCCAAACGCCCCCGTTTTGCGGATGACGCGGTGGCAGGGGATAAGGTAGCCAATGGGATTGCGGGCAACGGCACTGGCAACGGCACGAACGGCCGTTTTCTCCCCCATCATCTCTGCCACCAAATCATATGATGCCACTTGCCCGGCCGGAATCCGCAGCAGTGCTTCCCACACCCGTACCTGAAAGTTGGTACCCTGTAGCTGAAGGTGAAG
>JAGQGA010000616.1 GCA_020432595.1 Anaerolineales bacterium
TTTTCGTTCTGCTCCACGCGCAGCCCGTTAATCAACGTCAAATACGATTGGGTGATTTCAGGCAATTGATCCACAAACCCCAGGGGAAACGTGAGATGCCAAACAGCATCGGCCAACGGCACCATGGTAAAGGCGGGAGCCGGTGTCAGCACCAGCCCCACCACGCGGTTTAGCAGATGCCCAAATTGCGCCACAAATGGCGCAACATCATCCGTTAACAGCGCAAATGCACCACCCCGAATATCCTTTGTACTCAGCGTTGGCTTATAAACAAAGGGGGGCGGCGCATCGGCATGTGTGGAATACAGCGCAAAACTCATGCACGCAAACCTAGTAAAGTAATAATATATGTCACGTTATGGAAATAGGTGCCGGAATATGCACCAGAATTTTGACGATGGGGCGCAATTTCGCCAAAGGCGGGCAAACCAATCAGCGGTAATGAGGGAGGCAACGAAGGCAAAATACGCTCAACTTCTTCCTTGGTACGATTGCCCAAAATCCATTTTCGGCCGGCACAGCTAATGATCAAAGCTGCTGTCGGTTCAAAGTCTAGCTCCGGCAACCCATCCAATGCTTCGTGAACCCCATTAATCACATCTTCCCGTGTGGCATAACAAACGCGCACCGGGGTTCCCTCTTGAATGCTGGCAAAGTAGGTGATAGCCCCCGTCTCAGCATCTACCTTGTAGGGAGAACGTACAGCAAATTTGTCCGAGTTGGGGTCTTGGTACACAGCCATAGTCAAAACCCCCATATCCGCTTCAGTGGGCGGCTTGCCAAACTGCTGGTTGACAAATTCTGTTGTAGACAAGCCACCAATTTGGGCAATTTCAATTCCATTGGCTTTTTCCACAAGGCCAGTCTGCCCAATCGGCCGCCAACCGCTCGCCGTATTCACTTCAAACGCTAGGGGGCCAGATAACCCTAGAATGGCAATAGCATCCTCATAGACCTGGCCGTTGACAAACACAATCCCCTGCTGATATTGGCGGTCATCCCCAGTTAAACCGCCAATACAGGGGGTTTCCATAACGCTGCGAATACCGGCCGTTAAATATTCACCATCTCCAGCCATACCTGCCATGACAAAGGATAGCTTGAGGTCATTCCCCGCTTGATCCACAATGGCTTGGGCGCAGCGTTGGGCAGCACCAAACGAATCTTTTGATTGTTCCGATTCAACGGCCAAGTTCCATTTGATCTTTCCCCCTGAATTAAAGCCTAGCGCACATACGCCAACATTTTCGACACGGGTTGTCTCATAAAAGCCATCGCCTGTCCCGCCTAAAATGACAACCTCACGGGTGCCAAGGCTGTCGTAAATGCCGTCAAACAGGTCGGAAAAATCGGCATAATGGACTGAGGCAAACATGATAATGGCTTCGGGCTGAATGTCACTCAGCGCGTCGCCAATTTCAGTTCCTGCTTCATAGGGGTCAATGTTGATGGTGCTAATGGATTTGCTTTTCACGTTTTTCTCCAAAATGTATGGCTTGTTTGATGCTATGTTTACGGCGTATTATGCCAAATTTAAGTTAAAGAACGCATTAAACAGCCACATTTTGGAGATATTGGGCAGCCGTTGGGATCAGGTCGGCAATTTCGTGCGCCAGGAGACCAAAACGGCCGTTATTCATCCCCCCCACCAGCCCATGCAGATAGCCACCCAGCACCGCTGCCGCATAGGGAGCCATCCCCTGTGCCATCAAGCTGGCAATCACCCCCGACAGCACATCTCCAGAGCCGCCCACGGCCAGCACTGGCGCGGCAAACGGCAGCACCGTCGCCTGCCCGTCAGAGGCAGCCACTACCGTGTAAGCTCCTTTTAACAAAACCACGTGCCCCCAGCTTTGGGCATAGCGGCGAGCCAATTCAAGGCGGTCGGCGGCTAGTAGCTCATCACGGCTCATTCCCGTCAGCCGCGCCATTTCGATGGGGTGGGGAGTCAGGACGGTGTTGGGTGGCAAAAGCTGCGGCCAATCGTCGTGCTGCGCCAGCAAATTTAGCCCATCGGCATCCACCAGCAGCGGCGGCAGTTGGTCACGGGCAGCCAGCAGCGTTGCCATAAATTCGCTGGCCTCGCCCAGGCCGGGGCCAACCAGCAGGGCGTTGTGATGCCGCATTTCGGGCAGCAGGGCATGGGCAGTGGCACGACCCAATTGCTCTTGGTCTGGCACGGGGGGATAGGTGGCTTCGGGGAGTTGCCCGGCCAGGGTGGCGCGAATTGCTTGGGGAACGGCCAGCGCCACCAGCCCCGCCCCGGCGCGGAAAGCCCCACGAGCGGCCAGCAGCGGCGCACCCCAATAATGGCTGGAACCAGCGGCAATGAGAACACGACCAAAGGTGCCTTTGTGACCGTCTAACGGCCGTTTAGGTAACTGTTCACGCTGGGAAACGGCCGTTGCCACCGACACCGGCAGCGGCTTGGTCACATTTGCCGGAATGCCAATATCCGCCACCACCAGTTCGCCACACGCCGCCGCGCCGGGAAAGGCAAAATGCCCCCGTTTGGGGCCAGCAAAAGTGACGGTGACGCTGGCTGGCAGCGCCAAGGGGTCAAGCACGCCCGTGTCACAATGTAGCCCGCTGGGACAATCCACGGCAATAATCGGCAGATCATAATCAGACGTTGTGGGAACGGGTAGTTGAGAAAGGCTTATGAGGGACGGGGTTTGGGAGACAACCACCTGCTGCTGCCGCTCGGCCACCCCCTGCTGCACCTGCTGCATCAGCTTGGCAAGGGAGCCGCCGATGGGACGGGAAACGCCAGTACCCAGCAGGGCATCTACCAACATATCGGTGACGCGCAGCCGGGTTCGCAAGACGCGGTACCGCTGGTCGAAGTTGGCATCGAGGGTAAACAGCCCCATTTGCTGCACACTGGCAAAGTTGGGGTCGGCCTGTGGATCGCGCATTTTGGTGAGGTAAAAGGCGACATCGGCTCCGGCTTGAGCCAGGTAACGACCAGCCACCAGCCCGTCGCCGCCGTTGTTGCCAGAGCCAATGAGGATGAGAATGGAACGGCCGTTTACCCCATACCGCGCCATAATCGCCTCTGCCACCCGGCGGCCGGCCGTTTCCATCAACTGAGCATACGAGACACCCTGAGCATCAGCAGCCTGTTCAGCCGCCACCATCTCGGCTACGGTAAATAGTTTCAACCCCATCTCCCTGTAGCCGAGCTTTCCAGAGCTTGTCTTTGCGTCAACGATTACGAGGATTGGAATCCTCGGCTACATGATGATCTTTTCTTTTAACAACCCTGCTTGCCAATACCATTCTAACGTGGCTTTGGCACCCTGGGCAAATGGGGTGGGGCAGAATCCCAACTCGCGCTTTGCTTTTTCTGACGACACGCGCCAATCCTGAAAAACATAGTGCGCCAGATTGCTGGGGTAAAACGGCTCCTGGTGAGTGAAGCGGGAAAGCAGCGTCCAACTGTGCGCCAGCAAC
>JAGQGA010000617.1 GCA_020432595.1 Anaerolineales bacterium
ATCACGGCAGCAAATGGGCAGGAGGCATTAACGGCCGTTGCCCAACGCCAGCCCAACGTGATCATCCTCGACATTGCCCTCGGCTCCGACCCAGATGGACTGGTGGTATGCCAGCGGCTACGCGAATGGAGCCAAACCCCGATCATCATGCTGTCGGTGCGCGGCAGCGAAAGCACCAAGGTGGCGGCTTTAGATGCGGGGGCGGATGATTATTTGACGAAGCCGTTTGGCATGGAGGAGCTGCGGGCGCGGATTCAAGCGGTTTTGCGGCGGACGGCGGTGGAACAGGCAGGAACGGCCGTTCTCCACATTGGCTCCCTCACCATTGACCTAGCCAACCGCCGCGTCACCCGACATGGTCAGGAAATTCACTTTACCCCTATCGAATACGACATGCTGCGCCTGCTTGTCACCCACCCTGGCAAAATCATCACACACCAGACCCTCCTTGCCCAGGTGTGGGGAACCGATTACCAAGATATGACCCACTACACCCGAATTTATGTCAACCAGATTCGCAAAAAGCTGGGCGAAAACCCAGCCACCAACGAACGCTACATCATCACCGAACCCGGCATCGGCTACCGCTTCATTGATCTAAACAGTTAGCCTAGAAGCTCAACTTCTTACGAGAAGTTGAACTTCTAACCGCATTCCTCTCTTTACAAAATCTTTACGCTCGCGCCACTTTCCCCTGACACAATCTTTACGCTCCATCTCTTACAATTACAACAAGAATGCAAACAAAGCGCATCCTGGATGTGATGATAACAACGTCCGGATGGTAAGGAGTTGGACAATGTTAGCAACTAAGATCATGCTTGTTTTAGGCGAACGTACCTGGACTAACGAGGCACTTCACCTGGCCTGTGCTGCCGCACGCCGTCAAAACGCAACCATCATCCTCATCAAAATGATCCCGGTTGTACACCCGCAAATGTTGGGAACAACGGCAGGCTATTTACAATTCACCTCCCAAGACGAACAGGACATTGAGGCATATACAGCAACGGCCGAAGAATACAACGTCGTCTTTACCATTCAATTTTGCCAATACACCAGTTATCTTCACGGGGTAGTGGATGCTGCCCAGCAGCTTGGGGTCAGCGATGTCGTGATATATATGCCAACGCACATGCCATTTGGTCGCGTTATTGGATGGCACCAACTGCAAGAGCGGTGGCTTCGGTGGCAGTTACACCATCATCATCAACAGCTACACACCCTGGTGCGGAACAACAACACGCTAGAGTGGACACCAACTCTGGTGCTAAATCATCCCAGCTATTGACACTAAACTCAAATATCAAGGAAGGAACTTTCTATCATGCTCGAACAAAGTGATGACACAGCGCGACCTATTTCTTTGGCGCGTGTACTATTCGGCAAACCTTTGGCAACGGTTGACCTGGAACACCAAACGGTCAATCGGCTGGTAGGGTTAGCCGTTTTTGCTTCTGATGCTCTCTCTTCCACGGCTTATGCTACGGAAGAAATTTTGTTTATTTTAGCACTGGCTGGTACGAGCAGCGTCATTTTGGGGCTGTCGCTTCAGCTTGCGCTGGCGATTGCCGTCTTGTTGATCATCGTTACCATTTCTTATCGGCAAACCATTTATGCCTACCCTAATGGGGGTGGTGCCTACATTGTGGCGCGGGACAATTTGGGGGAGGTGGCGGCACAAATTGCCGGGGCGGCATTGTTGACCGACTATATTTTGACGGTGGCGGTAAGTGTTTCATCGGGGGTTGCCCAAATTGCTTCAGCTTTTCCCGTTTTGCTGCCTTTTCGGGTGCAAATGGCACTGTTGGTCATTTTGATTATGACGGTTGTCAATTTGCGCGGGGTGAAGGAAAGCGGCACGATTTTTGCCATCCCCACCTATTTTTTCCTGGGTACGATGTTTTTGACGCTGGTTGTGGGGGCGTATCGGTATTTTACAGGGACGTTGGGGATTGTGACGGGGGTTGAGGTGGCAGAAACGGCCGTTCAGCCCCTCACCCTCTTCCTCATCCTGCGCGCCTTTTCCAGCGGTTCCGCTGCCCTCACCGGCATTGAGGCTATCTCAAATGGCATCACCGCCTTCAAAGAGCCACGCAGCCATAATGCCGCCGTTACCTTGCAATGGATGAGTACGATTTTGATCACCATCTTCCTCGGCATCACCTTTTTGGCTCACCAAATTCAGGCATTGCCTAGCGAAACCGAAACCATCATCTCCCAGCTTGGTCGCATAGTCTTTGGAGATGGCAGTATTCTTTATTTAGCGATGGTGGCCGGCACGGCCTTTATCTTGCTAATGGCCGCCAACACCAGCTATGCCGACTTTCCCCGGCTGGCCGCCCTGCACGCCGGCGACGGCTTTTTACCACGCCAGCTTACCTATCGTGGCGGCCGGCTGGTCTTTTCTTGGGGCATCGTCACCCTGGCAACGCTCGCCTCTTTGCTAGTCATCGTCATGCAGGCCCGCACTACCGCTCTCATCCCGCTATACGCCATTGGGGTGTTCCTCAGCTTCACCATTTCCCAATCGGGCATGGTGGTGCGGCTGCTCAAAATTGGCAAACTCAAACCGGGTGAAAAAATACGGGGGCTGGAAACGGTCATGGTCTATGACCCGCACTGGCGGCTTAAAAGCGTGATTAGTGCTATTGGGGCCGTTTGTACCGGGGTTGTGATGCTTATCTTTGCCATCACCAAGTTCACGTCAGGGGCGTGGTTTGTCATCTTGCTCATTCCCGTGCTGGTACTTGCCTTTTTCCGAGTACACCATCATTACAAGGAAGTGGCGGGGGCGTTGGCATTGCAAGAGAAGCATTATGATATTGTGGCTCATCCGGTGCAAACGGTGGTATTGGTAGATGGGGTTCACGCTGGCACCTTGCAACTGATTGATTTTGCCAAGTCGCTCGGGCATCCGTGGCGAGCGATTCACATTGGCGTGAATCCAGAACGAACGCGCAAGGCGCGTCAGGTCTGGGATGAGAAAATTGGCGAAGGGGAATTTGTGGTTATTCCATCCCCTTATCGCCAACTGAATCGGCCAATTCGTGCCTATATCAAACAGATGCTTCAGGAAAACCCGGAAGCGTTTGTCCACGTGGTGGTGGGGCACTTGGCAATGGATTCGGCGTGGAAGCAAATGTTACACCAAAATAGTGTCCTGATTTTTAATATGGCACTCAATGGGCTGGAGCGGGTGGTGGTGACGATTGTTCCCTTTCAAATTAAACGGGAAGAATCTTATGGGGGTGCTGTTGATCGCAACCGATTCACAAACCAGGATTTGCGGGGGGATGGGGGGAATTGAGGTTTAGGTACCAGGCCTCTGAGAGTGTCTGACACCTGGCTTTTATTCGCGTGGGGCAGAAACGGCCGTTTCTGCCCGATACCCCACAGCGCGAAGGGTAAAGAGGATCATCTCCTCAACGGCCGTTTCCTC